>CBDDRM010000046.1:0-4257 GCA_965233135.1 uncultured bacterium
TCCCGGCGGCTACAGCGACTGGAAGCGTTTGCGCGACGAGCAGGCGTCGCGCGCTGCGCCAGCCCCGGCGGATACCAAACCAGCCGCGGCGAAAGATCGGCCGGCGGGGGCCAAATCGCGCAAGCTCGGCTTCAACCAGGCGCGGGAACTCGAGGCCATGCCCGGGCGCATCCAGGCGCTCGAAACCGAGCAGAAGCAACTGGGCGCAAGCCTCGCCGATCCGGCGTTCTATGCGAGGCCGGCCGACGAGATTCTGAAGCTGCAGCGGCGCTATGCCGCCATCGATGAGGAACTCACGGCTTGCCTGAGCCGCTGGGAAGAACTCGAAGCGCTGCGCGATCAGGCGGGCGCTTGAATGAGCTATCCGGATGTCTTGCGTTCATTGACGCTGACGCATGGCTATGGCCTGATGCGCGCATGAAATCCCGCGCCTGCCCGTGGCAATGATGAATCGCTTCGACCGGATGCTCGGCCTGCTGATGCTCGCCGTGCTGGCCATCGGCTGCCTCTACCTGCTGCTGCCCTTCGTCACCGGGTTGTTGCTGGCCGTAATTCTGACTTATTCGACCTGGCCGCTTTATGTGCGGCTCAGAAACTCAGTCGGCGGCCGCAGAACCCTCGCCGCGGCATTGATGATGATCGGGGCGACGGTGATCCTGGTCGGGCCGTTCGTGTTCGTTGCCCTCGGCCTCGCCGACAGCGTGGCGGAACTGGTCGAAGCCTCGCGCAAGGCTTTCGAGCATGGTCCACCCGCGCTGCCGCGCTGGATCACCGGCTTGCCGCTGGTCGGCGAATCGCTGGGCAACTACTGGCAGGTCATGACGCACGACGGCAGCCGGCTGCTCGGAGATTTGAAAGGCTTGATCGAGCCCGCCAAGAATGTGCTCGTGGCCGGAGGAGGCATGCTGTTCGCCGGGCTGCTTCAGTTGTCGCTGGCGGTGCTGGTCGCTTTTTTCCTGTACCGCGACGGCGAAATGGCTGCGGCGCGCATTCAGCGCGTCGCAGGCCGTATCGGCGGCGCGCGCGGCGAGCATTTGCTGCGAACGGCAGCCCTTACCGTCGTCAGCGTCGTCTACGGCGTGTTGGGCACCGCGCTCGCGCAGGGCCTGGTGGCGGGCATCGGCTTTATGATCGCGGGCGTGCCCGGTGCTGCAGTGCTCGGGCTGGCAACCTTAGTGTTGTCGGTAGTGCCCGTCGGCCCTCCGCTCGTCTGGATCCCGGCCGCCCTGTGGCTGTTCTTCTACGGATCGACAGGCTGGGCCATCTTTCTGGCGGTGTATGGCCTGCTCGTGATCAGCATGATCGACAACGTACTGAAGCCGATGATCATCAGCAAGGGCAGCAATTTGCCGTTCCTGCTCGTTTTTCTGGGTGTGCTGGGCGGCGTCGCGATGTTCGGATTCGTTGGCATCTTCATCGGCCCCACCGTTCTGGCAGTGGGCTACCGCGTCTTCAAGGAATGGGCGGACAGCGAACTGCCGGCCTGAACCCAGGCGGGAAGAACGATCCCGGCAGGGCGCGGTCGAATCGACGTCAATGTTCGGTTTGCGCCCTGTCGTCCTCAAAAACGCCTTTCTGATTCGCGGGTTATGCTGTAGCATCCGCGGTCGATTCAGGTGCGGCACTCGCCGGCGCCGATGCATCCAGTTTCCTAACGGCGCGACCATGGGGCCGCGCAGGAGTCGATAGTTAATGACGTTTGCCGATCTGGGCCTCGACCCGGAATTATTGCGCGCCATCGCCGAACAGGGCTACACCGAACCCACCCCCGTCCAGGCCAAGGCGATTCCTCCCATTCTGCAAGGCCAGGACGTCATGGCCGCGGCGCAAACCGGCACCGGCAAGACCGCCGGTTTCACGCTGCCGATGTTGCAGCGGCTGAAGCAGTTTGCCAACACCAGCGTTTCGCCCGCGCGCCATCCGGTGCGCGCCCTGATCCTGACGCCGACGCGTGAACTCGCCGCCCAGGTTCAGGACAGTGTCAAGACCTACGGCCAGCACATCGCCTTGCGCGCCGCCGTGGTCTATGGCGGGGTGCATATCGATCCGCAGATCGCGGAACTGCGCGCGGGGGTGGAAATCCTGGTCGCGACCCCCGGCCGCCTGCTCGATCACCTGCAGCAAAAAACGGTGAACCTGTCGCAGGTGCAGTTTCTGGTGCTCGACGAAGCCGACCGCATGCTCGACATGGGCTTCCTGCCGGACATCAAACGCATCCTCGCCGTGCTGCCGGCCAAGCGGCAGAGCCTGCTGTTTTCCGCCACTTACTCCGACGACATCCGCGGGCTCGCCAGGCAACTGCTGACCAACCCCATCAGCATCGAAGTCGCGCGCCGCAACTCGGCAACCGAAACCGTGACCCATCTGGTCTACAAGGTCGATGCCAATGCCAAGCGCGATCTGCTCACGCACCTGATCAAGTCACGCGACATGCGCCAGGTGCTGGTGTTCTGCAATACCAAGATCGGCGCGAACCGGCTGGCGTACAAGCTCGACAAGGATGGCGTGGGCGCCGCCGCGATCCACAGTGACCGCACGCAAGGCGAGCGCATGCAGGCGCTGGCTGAATTCAAGGAAGGCAAGACCAAGATCCTGGTGGCGACCGACATCGCCGCGCGCGGTCTCGATATCGAGCAATTGCCCTTCGTGGTCAATTTCGATTTGCCCGGCTCGCCGGAAGATTACGTCCACCGCATTGGCCGCACCGGTCGTGCCGGCATGACCGGTGAGGCAATCTCGCTGGTGTCGGACCAGGAACTCGATGATCTGGGCGCCATCGAGAAGCTGCTGAAAATGAAACTCCCGGTGCAGGATGCGGGCTACTTCGAGCGCGAACGCTCCGCGGCGCCGCGCGCCGGCGGCCGTCATGCCGAAGAGCGGCCATCGCCGCCGCGCCGCGAATCGCGTCATCGCAGCGAGTCGCGTCCGTCCTCGGCGCGCCCTGCCGCACCTGCCGACCCGTTGTTCTCCAGGCCATACACGCCTTCTCCCGAATCGTCCGTACCCGCTTCAATGCCCGCCGTCCCGTCCGGGACGAATGGACGCAAGAAGCAGGTCGCCGCGCTGTTCCTGCCCAAAGCCCCTGCCGAAAAGCAGGACGCCTGAGCAGCGCGTTCTCGCCGCGACTTCTGTTGCCGGGGGCTAAGCATGCCGATGCAAACCCGCGCCGAACACGACAGCGACCAACGTCTGCGCCAGATCCTCTCCGGGCCGGATGAAGCCATCGGGCTCGCCGAAGCGGCCCTGCTGATCGCCTGCCACGAATATCCCGATCTGCCGGTTGACGCTTACCTCGCGCGCATCGAGGAACTGGCGCATGCCCTGCGCATGCGCATCGGCGAAGACGCGACTCCGCAGGAGCGCATCGCGGAATTGAACCAGTTCCTGTTCGGCGACCTGGGCTTTACTCCGAACACCGAAAATTACTACGATCCGCGCAACAGCTTCCTCAACGAGGTGCTCGAACGGCGCACCGGCATTCCGATCACGCTGTCCGTGCTGTACATCGAGCTCGGTCGCAAGATCGGCCTGCCGCTGCAGGGCGTGAGTTTCCCGGGGCACTTCCTCGTCAAGTGCGCGGTGGGCGAGGGCACGGTCGTGCTCGATCCGTATTCCAGCGGCATCTCTCTTGATCTCAAGGATTTGCAGAAGCGCCTGCGCGACACGCGCGGGGGCGAAGTCTCGCGCGCCATCATCGCCGAGTTGCTGGTGGCTGCCAGCAACAAGGATATCGTCGCGCGCCTGCTGCGCAATCTCAAGGCGATCTATTTGCGCGAACACGACCTGGACAAGGTGCTGCCCATCATGAACGCGATCATTGCCACCGTGCCCGAGCAGACGCCGGAGCTGCGCGACCGCGGCATGATCTACCAGGAACTCGAAGCCAAGCGCGCCGCGCTGGCCGATTTCGAAGCCTATCTCGAACACTCGCCCGCCGCCGAAGACAGCGGCGAGATCCGCGAGCGCGTAGTGGAACTGCGCAAGGAAGTGGCGAGACTGAATTGAAGCCGTGACGGCGTGACGATCGTGACGGCGTGACGATCGTGACGGCGTGACAAGAGAAGGCCGTGACGGTCGTGACGACGTGGCAAGAGAAGGCCGTGACCGTCGTGACGGCGTGCCCGCTTCGCGGGAGCCGGGCTGCGCGAACAACTTACCGTGACTCGAAAAAGAATTCGTAAGAAATCGAAGAAGAATCCATCGCCGCTCTCCGATCGTCACGTCGTCACGGCGTCACGTCGTCACGGCAGTCAGGAT
>CBDDRM010000047.1:0-4417 GCA_965233135.1 uncultured bacterium
CTTCGAGCTACGGTTACGACATTCGCTGTTCAAGGGATTTCAAGATATTCACCAACATCAATTCGACGATGGTGGACCCGAAGAACTTCGACGAGAAGTCGTTCGTCGACGTCAGCGCCGACGTTTGCATCATTCCCCCGAATTCCTTTGCGCTCGCGCGAACCGTGGAATACTTCCGCATCCCGCGCAATGTGCTCACGATCTGCCTTGGCAAATCGACTTACGCGCGTTGCGGCATCATCGTCAACGTCACGCCGTTCGAGCCGGAGTGGGAGGGGTATGTGACTCTGGAATTCTCGAACACAACGCCGCTGCCTGCCAAGATCTACGCCAACGAGGGCGTGGCGCAGGTCATCTTCTTCGAATCCGACCCCGATGACGTCTGCGAAACGTCGTACCGGGACCGCGGCGGAAAGTACCAGGGACAGCAAGGCGTCACGCTACCCAAGATCTGAACCAGCACGTGGCCAAGCCACATCTCGCACGCATTCCACTCCGCCGGCCCCCAGCGCCCGCGATTCCTGCAGGGAGATTCGCATGAAATTCCGCTTTCCAGTCGTCATCATCGACGAAGACTACCGTTCGGAAAATAGCAGCGGCCTGGGTGTCCGGGCCTTGGCCAAGGCGCTCGAAGAAGAGGGCATGGAAGTGCTCGGCGTCACGAGCTATGGAGACCTTTCGTCCTTCGCGCAGCAGCAAAGCCGCGCGTCGGCTTTCATCCTGTCGATCGACGACGAGGAATTCGGCGCCGGTTCGGAAGAGGAAACCAACAAGGCGCTGAAGACGCTGCGCGCCTTTGTGCAGGAACTGCGTTTTCGCAACGCCGACATTCCGATCTACCTTTATGGCGAAACGCGCACTTCGCGCCACATTCCGAACGATATCCTGCGCGAGCTGCATGGCTTCATTCACATGTTCGAAGACACCCCGGAGTTCGTCGCGCGCCATATCATCCGCGAAGCCCGCGCGTATCTCGACGGTCTGCCGCCGCCGTTTTTCCGCGCGCTGGTGCACTATGCACAGGACGGCTCTTACTCCTGGCACTGCCCGGGACATTCGGGTGGTGTAGCGTTTCTGAAGAGCCCGGTCGGTCAGATGTTCCACCAATTTTTCGGCGAGAACATGCTGCGCGCCGACGTCTGCAATGCCGTCGACGAACTGGGCCAGTTGCTCGACCATTCGGGGCCCGTGGCGGCATCGGAGCGCAACGCGGCGCGCATTTTCAATGCGGATCATTGCTACTTCGTGACCAATGGCACGTCGACTTCGAACAAGATGGTCTGGCATGCCAATGTGGCGCCCGACGACATCGTCGTGGTGGACCGCAACTGTCACGTCTCGATCCTGCATGCGATCACGATGACCGGTGCGATTCCCGTTTTTCTCACGCCGACGCGCAACCACCTGGGGATCATCGGCCCGATACCGCTCGAGGAGTTCAAGCCCGAGAATATCCAGAAGAAAATCGAAGCCAACCCGTTTGCGCGCGCAGTCAAGCGCAAGAAGCCGCGCATCCTGACCATCACCCAGAGCACTTACGACGGCGTGCTCTATAACGTGGAAATGCTCAAGGAAACGCTGAATTCCTCCATCGACACCCTGCATTTCGACGAGGCGTGGCTGCCGCATGCGACGTTCCATGACTTCTACCGGAACATGCACGCGATCGGCAAGGATCGCCCGCGCACGAAGGATTCGATTATTTATGCCACGCACTCCACGCACAAGCTGTTGGCGGGCATCTCGCAGGCATCGCAGATCCTGGTGCAGGAGTCGCAGACGCGCAAACTCGACCGGCACGCCTTCAACGAAGCCTATCTGATGCACACCTCCACGTCGCCGCAGTACGCGATCATCGCTTCCTGCGACGTGGCGGCTGCCATGATGGAACCTCCGGGAGGTACGGCGCTGGTCGAAGAATCGATCGTAGAGGCGCTCGATTTCCGGCGCGCCATGCGCAAGGTTGACGAGGAGTTCGGCAAGGATTGGTGGTTCAAGGTATGGGGCCCGGAGAAGCTCGCGCGCGAAGGCATCGGTTCGCGCGAGGAATGGATCCTCAAGTCGAACGACAAGTGGCATGGCTTCGGCAATCTCGCGCCGGGTTTCAACATGCTCGATCCAATCAAGGCCACGGTCATCACGCCGGGACTCGACGTGTCGGGCAAGTTTGCCAAGACAGGCATCCCGGCCGCGATCGTGACGCGCTATCTGGCCGAGCACGGGGTCATCGTGGAGAAGACCGGCCTGTATTCTTTTTTCATCATGTTCACCATCGGCATCACCAAGGGGCGCTGGAACACCCTGGTCACTGCGCTGCAACAGTTCAAGGACGACTACGACAAGAACCAGCCGCTGTGGCGCATCCTGCCGGAGTTCTGCCAGTCGCATCCGCGCTACGAGAGGCTCGGCATGCGCGATCTGTGCGAACAGATCCATGGCATGTACAAGGCGAACGACGTCGCCCGTCTGACAACGGAGATGTACCTGTCCGACATGCAGCCGTCGATGAAGCCCTCCGACGCGTTTGCCGCCATGGCGCACCGGGAAATCGACCGGGTTGAAATCGACAAACTGGGTGGGCGGGTCACGAGCGTTCTGCTGACACCGTATCCGCCCGGGATACCATTGCTGATCCCCGGCGAGCGGTTCAACGAAACCATCGTGCGCTATCTTCAGTTTGCGCGCGAGTTCAACCGGACTTTCCCCGGGTTCGACACGGACATTCACGGCCTTGTGGTCGACAATACTCCCGGAGATGTGCGCTATTTCGTGGATTGCGTGCGACAGGGCTGACAGCCACCCCCGGGCTGGATGCGGGAAAAGTCACCGAATCGAGCATTACGCTGTCATATGCGGTGCGGGAGAGTACATGCAGGCATCCCGATAGGGTTTGACGCTACCGGCCCAGTTCGGTAATGTTGGGCCATAAAAAGCTGTTGAAAAGTCAGTAATAAGCGTCAGCGCCGTACCCAAGGGGGGGTTCATGCGACAACTCAGACAGTGTGTGCTGCTGTTGCTTTGTGCAGCCTATGCACTTGCCGCCGTAGCCGCCGATGGCGTCCTCCAGCAGGCGAGACAATCGCTCGAGAACGGCAACGCCCGGCAAGCCTACGATCTTCTGGTTCCGCTGCAGGCATCGCGCGCAGGCGAGCCCGAGTACGACTATCTTCTCGGCACCTCGGCGCTCGAACTCGGCAAGAATACCGAAGCCGTCTTCGCGCTCGAACGCGTTCTCGCCGTTCAGCCCAACAACGCGGCTGCACGCGCCCAGATCGCGCGCGCCTACTA
Organism: uncultured bacterium; assembly: GCA_965233135.1. Taxonomy (GTDB): domain Bacteria; phylum Pseudomonadota; class Gammaproteobacteria; order Burkholderiales; family JACQAP01; genus JACQAP01. The sequence goes on from CBDDRM010000047.1 coordinate 3,289, forward strand.
CAATCTGAAGGAAATGCAGACGGCGAAGCGCGAGTTCGAAAACGTCAAGAAACAGGACGTGCCGCCCGCAGTCTCCGCCACCATCGACCGCTTTCTGGACGCGATCACACGAGGCGAGGAAACGGATCGCACGGTCATTCGCGGTTTCGTGGAATTTGCCCTTGGTTACGATACCAACGTCAACAGCGCTACCGCCAACAACCAGGTTGCCATTCCAGCCTTCGCGGGTGTGATATTCACGCTTGCGCCGACGGCCACGGAACAAGGTGACGAGTTTTTCAGTTTTGGCGGTGGTCTGGGCATTCAACACCCTGTCTCCAAACGCCTGGCGGTGTTCGGGGGGCTGGCCTACCAGAACAAAACCAACTTCAGCCAGGACGATTACTCGACTTATTACTACGATGCCAACCTGGGCCTGAGTTATCGGTTCGACCGCGATACCTTTACCCTGGCCGGGCAGTACAACTCGTTCTGGGTCGATAACCGGCAGCTTTATAGCGATGCCTATCGCAAGGCTGCCGGGGCCACCGCCCAGTGGCAGCATGATTTCGATGCCCGCAACCAGGTCAGCGTGTTCCTGCAGTACAGCGAATTGACCTATCCGGGACAGCAGATTCGCGATGCGAATCGTTACGTGGGCGGCGCGGGATATGCGCACGCGTTCGGGCGCGGCGCCGTGATCACCTACACCGGATTGTATGTCGGCGCCGAGATCGAGAAAGCCGACAGCGTGCCGCAGTTCGGGCACGATCTTTACGGCGTGCGGCTCGGATCGCAATGGAATATCAACGAGAAATTCGCGCTGTTCGCGAGTGCCAGCGGCGAGCGGCGCGAGTACGGCGGTCCCGATCCGCTGTTTCTGGTCGACCGCAAGGATACGCAATACAGCGCTTCGGGGGGATTGATCTACGTGCCGCGCAGGAACGTGCGCGTCACGCCGCAGATCAGCTGGACTGACAACCGGTCGAATGTCGGCATCTACGAGTTCGATCGCATCATCTATCAGGTGACTTTCCGGCACGACATGTGAGCGCTCGGCTTTTCTGGCGTGAGATGCGCAGCGCCGGCGGGCAGCAATGAAATGCAGTGCAGTGTACGCACAGTGGCACGCGAGGCATAAAACAAAAAA
>CBDDRM010000048.1:0-7357 GCA_965233135.1 uncultured bacterium
CATGCGCTTGACGCTGGCCTCGCTCATTTTCAAACCGTGCGCCACCTGCGCGTAGGTGAGCTTCCTGGCCTTGAGCGAACGCTTCAGCGCTTCCACCACCGCATCGGTCTGCGACATGGTCCCTCCCTCCGGAATGGCCGAAAGTCTAACCGGATGATACCGCGAGACGACGAAGTAGCAACCTTCGCTGCGAACCTTTCATGACGTTGTACTGCTGAGCACTATGCGCCCGGAAGCCGCCAACCAACGAAAGGAAAGGGAGAAAAATGAAAAGCAGCAACCTGTTCACTGCCTTTGCCGCCGCTCAGACCTCGGTCATCCACCCCGCAGATCCCGTTGAACCAGTCGCAAAACTGCCGCCGCCTTCACCTGATGTCCCAACTCACGAGTCGATGCTGCTCAAAGCCCTGCGCAATAGCGCGACCGGCTGCGACCAGATCATGCAGCGCCGGATTGGCCTGCTCTGCGAACCGGAGAACGATCTGCGCTGAAGGTCTGTGCGGGCGGGACCGCAAGGTTCCGCCGCTTCGGCCGGCTCCCGTCCAGGGGCCGGCTTTTTTTTCGTAACTCGAAAAAAAAGATGCGCCGATCACTCGGCGCATCGTCTGCGGTACGGGCCAGGCTTCAACCATATGTAGCGCACTGGATTGTCAGTGCGCTACTGTAAGCTGCCGCCGCTTAGCTCCTGCCGTATGCCTTCTTCGCCTTGTCCATATTCTCGTCGTAGTTCGACATGAACTTGACGGCAGCCTGCTCGCTGCTGAAGCACAACTTGGCGCCGCGGCCGTTCGAGTAATTGACCGAGCAATCCGTCATGACTTTCTTGCCTTGCGACAGGCCATAGGCACACTGCTCGCCGAATTCACCGCGACCGCCTTCACCGGCCATTGCGACCGTCGAACCGAGCAAAAGGGCGCCCGTTAAAAGAGATGTCAATGTACGCATGGTGTTCCTCCAAAAAGTAATGACGAATAAAGAGAACGTGCGGGCTTGATACGCGCCGGGTATGGCTTCGGATGCAGACAAGAAGAAGGCGGCCTCGCATGATTCAGCCCGGCAGACGGCGTACGATCCTGCCAGCGCCGCCAACTCCTTGTTTGACAACATTACAGGGACGCGTTCAATTCATTCTAAGCGCGTCGCAATAGCAGCGTATTGATCTGGCGCAAACCACACTGACTGCAGGAGCTTTCAGTCCAGCGTTCTGCGGTACACACCCAGTCCGGCGGCAAGCACCATGGCCGTGAACAACAGGATCGGCCACAGATTCGGCCACAATTCGGCCATGCCGTTACCCTTGAGCATCAGTCCCCGCACCAGTTCCAGAAAGTGCGTGAGCGGCAGGGCACTGCCGATCATTTGCGCCCAACCAGGCATGCCGCGGAACGGAAACATGAACCCCGACAACAACATCGAGGGCAGGAAGAAAAAGAAGGTCATTTGCATGGCTTGCAGCTGATTCCGGGCAAGCGAGCTGAAGGTGATGCCGAGCGTGAGATTGGCCGCGATGAAAATGAACACCACCCCATAGAGCAGCGCCAGGTTGCCCTGCAGCGGTACCGCGAAGATGAAGCGCGCGGCCAGCAGCACCAGGGTCACTTGCAGCAGGCCGATCAGGATATAAGGCACGATCTTGCCGGTCATCACCTCGATGGGGAGCGCCGGCGTGGCAAGCAGATTCTCGAAGGTGCCGCGCTCGCGTTCGCGCGTCATTGCCAGCCCTGTCATAAGCACCATGGTCATGGTCAGGATCACGCCGATCAGGCCCGGCACGATGTTGTAGGCGGTGATGCCCTCCGCGTTATAGCGGCGATGCACGCGCAAATCCACCGGCGAGGGCTGCGGCATGGAATCGGCCAGCGGACCCCTGAGATCGTGCGCCAGCGCGGTGTCGAGCGCCCGGCTCAGCGCGGCGATGGCATTGCCGGTGGCTGACGGATCGGTGGCGTCCGCCTCTACCAGCAGCACGGGTCGCTCGCCGCGCGCCAGACCGCGCTCGAAACCGGCGGGAATGGTCACGACGAACTGCACGTCCCCGCGCGCCAGCAAGTCGTCGGCTTCGCGCTCCGAGGCGATCTGCCGCACGATCCTGAAATAGCCGCTGGTCTGCAATGCCGCGGTAACCGTGCGCGCGTACTGGCTGTTGTCCTGGGACAAGACCGCGGTCGGCAGTGATTTCGGGTCGGAATTGATGGCGAATCCGAACAGCAGCAGCTGCATGACCGGAATGCCGACGATCATGCCGAAAGTGAGCCGGTCGCGCTTGAGCTGGATGAACTCCTTGACCACGATGCCAATCCAGCGCGACAGGGAAAAACCGACCAGCTTCATTGGTAATTGTCCGGGGCCGATTCCATGAGATGGATGAACACATCCTCGAGCGTGGCGGTGCCCGGCTGCCAGCGATAGCGTTCGTCGCGGCGGTAAGGCTCGACCGCGGCATCCAGCGCCGTGCTGTCGGGGCCGACGACATGCAGCGTCGCCCCGAACGGCGTGACCTGATCGATGCCTGGACGACCACGCAGTTGCTGCTCCAGCGATGCGAGATCCGGACCCGACACCACCCAGGTGGCCAGGTGCTGGGCGGCAACGACTTCCTCGACTGTGCCGGTCGATAACACCGCGCCATAGGCGATATAGGCCAGGCGGTGACAGCGCTCGGCCTCGTCCATGTAGTGCGTGGCGACCAGCACCGAAATGCCCGAGGCGGCCAACGCATGGATCTGCTCCCAGAACTCGCGCCGCGCCTTGGGATCGACACCGGCGGTGGGCTCGTCGAGCAGCAGCAGCTTCGGGTTGTGCAGCATGCAGGCCGCGAGCGACAGGCGCTGCTTCCAGCCGCCGGACAACGAACCGGCGAGCTGGTGCTGGCGCGCGACCAGGCCGAGTTGCGCGATTGCGCGATCGACCGCTTGCCCGCGTCCGCGCATGCCGTACATGCGCGCCACGAAATCCAGGTTCTCGCGAATGGTCAGGTCTTCCCACAGCGAAAAACGCTGCGTCATGTAGCCGACCTCGCGCTTGATGGCGGCCGTCTCGCGGATCACGTCGTAGCCCAGACAGGTGCCGCTGCCGCTGTCGGGGGCCAGCAGGCCGCAGAGCATGCGGATCGAAGTGGTCTTGCCGCTGCCATTGGGCCCGAGGAAGCCGAAGATTTCGCCGCGCCGTACCTGCATGGTGAAATCGCGCACGACATGCTTGGTGCCGAAGTGCTTGTTCAGATCATGCACGTCGATGACGAAGTCGGTATTCACAACGTCACGTCCACGGGCAGGCCGGGCTTGAGCTTCAGCGCATCGGCAGACGCTGTCGTCGCCTCGATCAGGAACACGAGCTTGGCGCGCGATTCCTTGCTGTAGATCACCGGCGGAGTGAATTCCGCCTGAGACGAGATGTAGCTTATGGTCGCTGACACCGGTGCCGCGCAGCCGTCGCAGCGCACCCGGATGGGCTGGCCGGTGCGCAGTTGCGCGACCACGGCTTCCGGCACGAAGAACCGCACTTTGATGTTGCCGGGCGGCAGCAGGCTGATGACCGGCTTGCCGGCGGGCACCCACTCGCCCTGCACATAGAAGGTGTCCTGCACCAGGCCCGCTTGCGGGGCGCGCTGCGCTTTTTGCGCGAGCTTCCATTCGGCCTGCGCGACTACTGCTTTGGCTGCGTCGATTTGCGCCTGTGCCGCCGCGATTTCTCCGGAACGGCCGAGGCTTTGTCTGGCCACGCGAATCTGCGCCTGTGCCTGCGCGGCGCGCGCGCGGTCACGCGCGAGGTTCGCCTTGGCTTCGTCCAGGCCCGCCGAAGAAATGAAACCACTGTCGAACAGCTCCTTGCTGCGTCTGTACTGGTCTTCGGAGAGTTTGCGCGCGGCGTCGGCTTGCTGGGCCTCGGCCTGCAGCGCCTCGAGTTCCGGCGCGCGTTGCCCCTTGCGCAGATTTTCAAGCGTGGCTTGCGCGGCACGCAGCCGGTCTTCGGCCTCGTGCTTCTGCGCGGCCTCGTTACCCTGTTCCAGGATAAACAGCTCGGCACCGCGCTCCACTGTCTGCCCGCGCGCCACTTGCAGGGATTCCAGCGAGCCGGCGTAAGGCGAGGCGATCAGCACGTAATCGCCCTCGGCATAACCCTGGTAGGTGACTGGCTTCGATTCCGAGCAGGCGGTCGCGAGCACGACGATCGCCAAGATCCAGATCCCGCGCCAGTCAAAATCGAGGATCATTGCTTGCTCCGCGAGCGCCGGGCCGGCGCAGGTTTGCCGGCGGGCAGAAACAGATCGACCGCCAAGCGCGCGATCTCGGCGCACTCGCGCCGCGAGTTCGCGTCGTCGCGCGCGACATTCAGCATCGTGGCGCCGACCATCAGCATGTGCAGCGCGACGATGTTGGCCTGCGGCACCGGGCTGCCCAGCAGCTTCGCGAGTTGCGTGAGCACGCTGCGCACGCGCACGACGAAATCGCGCAGGAACTGCTTGATCTCCCGGTCTTCCTCCGAACTGACGATAAGCCCGAGCATCACTCGTGCGCGGCGCTTGTCCGCCAGCGCCTCGCCGGCCAGTTGCGCGAACATCTCCGGCGTGAGTTTGCCCGCGGACGCCCCGGCTGCAAGCGTGGCCAGCATGGTCTCGATGGAATGCACGGCGAGCGCCTTCAGCAGCTCGCTGCGGGTCGGGAAGTAATAGGTAAGGTGACTCTGGCGCACGCCCGCAGCCCTAGCGATCTTGGGCTGTGTGACCTCCATGAACCCGTGCTCGGCCAGCAAGCCGAGGGCGGTATCGAGGATTCTGCGCTTGATGCCGGTTGCGCTGTCCCGAGGCATGAGGATTCCTTGGTATTTCTACCAAATATCTTGGTAAAACTACCAAGACTTGTCAAGCGAATCTTGCCTTTGGTCCTGCTCCAACATGCTGCGCATGTAGGATACGGATTGACCTTCCGGTACACCTTTTAATGCGAGAATGCCGGCCTTGCCGAGATTTCGCCCATGACTAACAACCGACCGTCCGCCCGCCCCGCCGTCACCGCTCTGCGTTCGTCCAAGATCCGCGAGGTCGCCAACGCCGGCATGGGCAACAAGGACGTCATCGCCTTCTGGTTCGGCGAGCCGGACGAAGTCACGCCGGAGTTCATTCGCCGGGCCGGCATGGAAGCGCTGGAGCGCGGGGATACGTTTTATACCCAGAACCTGGGCATCCCGCCGCTGCGCGAAGCGCTGGCGACCTATGTGACGGGGCTTCACCGCTCCAATGGCGCGGCGCCGATCGCGGCACACAACATTGCCGTCACCAGTTCCGGCATGTCCGCGCTGATGCTGACCACACAGGCCCTGGTCGGCGCCGGCGACCGCGTTGTGATCATCACGCCGGTATGGCCGAATCTGGTGGAGATCCCGCGCATCATGGGCGCGGAGGCGGTGACTTTCCCGCTGACCTATTCACCGAAGGGCTGGACGCTCGACCTGCAACGCCTGCTGGACACCCTGACGCCGGGCACACGCGCGGTTTACATCAATTCGCCCAACAATCCGACCGGCTGGACCATCTCGCGCGAGGAGCAGCGCGCGATTCTCGATCATTGCCGTCGCCACGGTATCTGGATTGTCGGCGATGACGCGTATGAGCGCCTGCATTACGGCGATGGCATCGCGCCCTCGTTTCTGGCCATCACTGACGCGCGGGACCGCATCGTCAGCACCAACACGTTCTCCAAATCCTGGCTCATGACCGGCTGGCGCCTGGGCTGGATCGTCGCGCCGAAGGAACTGACGCCGGACTTGGGGACCCTGCTCGAATACAACACCTCCTGCTCGCCCCCCTTCGTGCAGACCGCTGGCGTGGTGGCGGTGAAGCAAGGAGAACCGGTCATCGAGCACACGCTCGCACGCTTCCAGAAAGCGCGGGATTATCTGGTGAGCGAATTGAATGCGATCCCGGGGGTCGAAGCGCCGTTGCCGCCGGGCGCGATGTACGTATTCTTCAAAGTCGAGGGCGCGTCCGACAGCCTGGCATTCTGCAAGCGCCTAGTGTACGAAGTAGGTCTCGGCCTGGCGCCCGGCATCGCCTTCGGCCCGGAGAACGAAGGCTTCGTGCGCTGGTGCTTCGCCGCCAGCGAAGAGCGGCTGGCGCAAGGCATCGGGCGCCTCAGGAAAGCCGTCGAGCATCGCTAAACCCAAGTCTCACTAGTCTGAATCTCACCACGAAGACACGAAGGTCACGAAGAAGAGCGGAAAGGAAAATGGATAATGTCTTTGTCAGTGTGCACAGCGGCCGGGAGCGCAATTTGGCGGCGACGCACAAACTCCAGTGACGATGCACTTACATTCAAACGGTTCTCTTCGTGTACCCTTCGTGATTTTAATCTTTCACGAGCGGCGTCAGCTCGCGGGGCGTCACACGGGGACATACATTATGAACGAGCACAATGTTACTTTTCTTGCCGTTCTTCGTGACCCTTCGTGATCTTCGTGTCTTCGTGGTGAGACTTAGATTCGATTCTCAGGCGGAGCAATGATGAGAAAGCAACACAAATACGAAACAACGGTGCGCTGGACCGGCAACAAGGGTACCGGCACCAGCGCCTATCGCGCTTACAGCCGCGATCACGAAATCAGCGGGCCGCACAAACCGGCCATCCCGGGCTCATCCGATCCGGCATTCCACGGCGATCCCCATCGCTACAACCCCGAAGAACTGCTGGTCGCCTCGCTCTCGACCTGTCACATGCTCTGGTATCTGCATTTGTGCGCGGTCAACCGGGTCGAGGTGCAAGTCTATGAAGACCTCGCCGAGGGCAGCATGGAGGAGACCGAGGATGGCGGGGGACGGTTTCTGGAAGTCACGTTGAAACCGCGGATCACGATCAGCAAGGATTCGGACCTCCATACAGCGGAAAAACTGCATCACGATGCGCATAAGAAATGTTTCATCGCGAATTCGGTAAATTTCCCGGTGGGGTGTGAGCCGGTGATCCGGCATACGTCATAGGCCGGGGGCAGCCCGGCGGCTGGTCACTTTTCTTGCGCGGCCAATAAAATCGGAAGATTCAGTGCAGGCTAACCTGACTGATAGGTTGCCGAAACTGCTAGACCTTCTTAGTGCAGGCTGCCCCCGGCCCTAGTCGCGGGCGGCAGCAACATTGCTCAGGAATTCCTGCAAAACTTTACGCTACGGCGTAACTCCCTCCAGTGGCGTAAGCGAAACGGCCTGCGCCGTCGTCCCGCGTATCAAGCGATCGTGGATCACGGAGCTGCTTTGCCCGAAGGGCGAATGGTAGTTGGCGAGCTTGAGATAAACGTCTAGGCCCTGGTAAAGCGTCGACCCCTGATGATCGATCTTCTTCACGCCGTTGACCCAGGCCCGGAAGAAGCC
>CBDDRM010000049.1:0-13618 GCA_965233135.1 uncultured bacterium
GGCCGAGTGCGCGCGCGACATGCTCGGCGACCGCGGCAAGCGCGTGTTATTGCTTGCCGGGCCAGGCAATAACGGCGGCGATGTCTTCGTCGCCGCGCTCCAGCTCAAGCAATGGTGGTATGACGTCACGGTCGTATTCACAGGAACGCTGGCGTACCTGCCCGACGATGCGAGAAACGCCCTGACAAACTGGCAAGCTGCCGGCGGAAGCGTGCAGGAATCAATCCCCTCGGGCCGGCACTGGCACCTGATCGTCGACGGCCTGTTCGGCATCGGCCTGCAACGCCCGCTGGGAGGGCGGCACGCGCAACTGGTCGCGTGGAGCAATGCATCCGGAGTGCCAATCCTCGCCGTCGATATCCCCAGCGGCCTGCATGCCGACAGCGGCCGCGTGCTGGGCACCGCGATGCGCGCGCATCGCACGCTGACCTTCATCGGTCTTAAGCCAGGGCTGTTCACGCTTGACGGACCGGATCATGCGGGCACGGTCCAACTCGAGTCGCTGTCGCTGCACCTGCCAGCGGCCACCGAGCCCCATGGCCAGCTCCTCGAACCCGCCGTGATTGCGTCGGTGCTGCCGCCTCGGCCGCGCAACAGTCACAAGGGCACGTTCGGCAATGTTGCCATCCTCGGCGGCGCGCCCGGAATGGTGGGCGCCGCGCTGCTGGCGGCACGCGCCGCGCTCAAACTCGGCGCAGGTCGAGTATTCGTGGGATTGTTCACCGAGACGCCCACGGTGGATCCTGAGCAGCCCGAGCTGATGCTGCGGCCCGCCCAGGAGCTGATGAAAATGCAGCCACTGGATTGCATCGCCATCGGCCCGGGTCTGGGCCAATCGCAGGCGGCGTGGCACGCGCTCGATGCGGTGCTTGCCCGCGACACGCCGCTGGTGCTGGACGCCGACGCGCTGAATCTCGTCGCGGAGCACCCGGCGCTGCACGACGCACTGCGCGACCGGAACGCCGCGTCGCTTCTTACGCCGCACCCGGCTGAAGCGGCGCGTTTACTGGGTTCCACCACCAGGCAGGTCCAGCACGACCGCGTGGCAGCGGCGCGCACGCTGGCCGCGCACTTCAACGCGAGCGTGGTGCTCAAAGGCAGTGGCAGCATCTGCGCGGTGCGAAGCGGCCACTGGTACGTGAATACCAGCGGCAACCCCGGCATGGCGAGCGCGGGCATGGGGGACGTGTTGACAGGAATCATCGCCGCACTGGCCGGCCAAGGCGCTGACCCCGATCTCGCGCTGCTCGCCGGCGTGCACTTGCATGGCGCGGCGGCGGACAAGCTGGTCGATGCCGGCATCGGACCCGTGGGATTGACCGCATCGGAAGTCACGCTGGCCGCGCGCGAACTGCTGAACGCATTGCGGCGCTGAAGCTTTCAGGCGGTAACCGCACGCACGGTCAGAATTCCGAGTACCGTCATGATGATCGAGCCGACCAGATGGCTCGCCATCAGCAACAGCGCCCACCCGTAGCGATGCGTCATCAGCAGGCCCACCGCTTCGGCGGAAAACGAAGAAAACGTCGTCAGCCCGCCGAGAAATCCCGTGATGATGAACAGGCGCATTTCGAGCGTCAGCCCGCCCTGCTGCGAAAACACCTCGATGGCAACGCCAATGAGATAACCGCCGATCAGATTGGCGGCCAGCGTGCCCAAGGGAAGGTTGGGCGTAATCGCGTTCAGGGCAATGCCCAGCCACCAGCGCACCCAGGCCCCGAGTGCCGCGCCCACACCGACCGCTATGAATCCCGCACCCGCCATGTCCTCACCCCCTGGTGTCGGCCGGAGCATAGCAAGAGCGCGGGGGCGGGTCATCTCGCGCGATGCATTGACGTGCGTTGCGTTCGCCTTAAACAGCGATCAGGGACTCTGGAACCCATAGCGGGCCAGGATCTTTTGTCCCGCGCCGGAACGCACGAATTCTATGAACTTCATGGCGGCTTTCTCCTTGCCGTTGCCCTTGACCGCCGCAATCGGATACAGAATCGGCGTGCGGGTCGGCACTTCGAAGCGGATATCGACCTTGTCCGGCATGACTGCGGCGTCGGTGCGGTAGACAAACCCGGCTTGCGCTTCGCCGCGGGCAACGTAATCCAGGCTCTGCCGCACATTCTGGGTGTTCAGCGATTTCTCCCGGATCGCGTCCCAGAGCCCGGCTGCTTCCAGGGCTTCCTTGCTGTAACGTCCGACCGGTACGCTGTCCGGATTGCTGATGGCGAGCCGGCTGATGCCCGGATTCGCGAGATCGGCCAGCGCCTTCGGCGGGGCTTGCATCGCCCTGGCTGCGATAACGACCAGGGCATTGCGCGCGAAATTTGTTCGCGTCGCGGCCACGATCAGGTTCTGCTGCGCTGCGCGGTCCATCGTGACCTGGTCGGCCGAAGCAAACACATCCACTGGTGCGCCGCGTGCGATCTGCTGCACCAGCGCGCCGGAACCGGAGAAATTGAAAACGACTTTCTGTCCTGGATGGACGCGCTCGTAGTCCCGGCCGATGTCCGTCATCGCGTTGGTCAGGCTCGATGCAGCCGACACGATGATCTCCATGGCCCGAGCCATACCGGTCCACAACAATACTGCCATCGAAAGTGTTGCAATACCCAATGTTCGCATGTGCTTTCCTTGGTTGACTTCCCGCAGCTGCAGTACTCAGAAATCGATCTGCGCCCGCAGCGTGAGCGCTTTCTCTTTGTCCATGTCGATGCCATTGACGACGATCGGCGTATCGAACCGGGTCACCGTATAGTTGGCCATCAGGCGCGTGTAGGGATTGGCCATCCATTTGAGTCCCAGCGTCCACGCATCGGCTTCGGCTGTTGGGGTTGCGGCGATCGCGCCGGTGCCGGTTGTCGCAATGCGTCCGGTATTGGCCACGCCGGTGCCCGCGGGCAGGAATTCGCCGGCATCGAAAAAGCTGTAGCGCAGTCCGACTTCCCACGCTCCCGAGCCACCGTCTGGTTCCATCGAAAAGTTGTTGCGCGGCCGGATGCGCCCGAAAACGCCGCTGCTGTACGAATCGGCGTAATACTCGCCGGTGATCAGCCAGAGCAGACTCACGTGGCCCGCGTCGATATCGCGCTCATATGGCGTCAGCGGCGCGGTCGTTCGCGTGCCGTCGTACTTCGCAGTCCAGTATTCCGCCTGCAGCTTCACGGATTTATGCGCAAGCGCCAGTTCGGCCGCCGACAGCCTGCGATCGACATTGCCGCCCGCCACACCCGTGGCTGCGAATCCCTCGGGATTAAAGAACGTCACGCCGCGTCCCTCGGTCTGCCCCGTGGGCGCGCTGAACGGGCTGGCACTGGTATTCGCCGCGGTTCCGTCCTTGTACGAGGCGCCCAGGTGAATGACAGCGTCCTGCAGTTCCAGAACGCGCGCCATATCGGCAGTGAGGCGCGCAGTCAGCATTTTTCCGTCGGCATCGGTCTCCTGACGGCTGCTTTGCCTTTCCTCCAGATTGATCCCCGTGCCATTGCTGAGGGTAACGGCATAATTGACGCCGCGCGCCGGGGCGCCATACATCATGAGACCGCGGTCATAGTTCAGATTCTGCAGCAGGTTCTGTGTCAACGCGCGTTCCTGAAAATCGCTGAAATTGGCCGACGCCGTATTCTCCAGACCGAACTGGGGTTTGAACTGTCCTGCGCGAAAGCGCGCTGCGTTGAACCAGTTGAAATCCATGAATGCATTGGTGATGGCTGCACCCTGGGTCGTCGCACCCTGTGCGCTGCCGCTCGCATACTCGCCCTCGATGGTCAGGCCGTAGTGCTTCATGAAATTCATGTTGGCCCCCAGGCGCGCGCGACGCACGGCAAACGTGTTCGCGGCCGCGCCGGGATCGAACTGGCGAAAGTCGAGCTGCCCGCGGCCAAAGAATCGCAACGACCAGTTCCCGAAGGGATCGCTGAACTGCACGCCCTCGCGCCAGCTGGCAGCCGGCACCTGGCTGTCCAGTTTCTGCTGGCTCGCGCTGGTGCGCTCGTTCTGCTCGCTCATTTGCGTCTTGAGGCCTTCGAGCTCGCGTGACAGCGTCCGCAGCTGATCCTCGAGCAGACGCATGCGCTCGGCAGTCTCCTGCGCCAGGGCAGGCGGTGCGCCGGCACCGGCAAGAAAACAAGCGATCGCGGCTGCCAGCAGCCGCAGGCGAACTGGAGTGCTCATTGGTTTTTGGTCCTCGCTTGCCACTGGCATCTGCGGTCTCCGTGTCAGTGTTATATACTGTCGTATATAACGGGAAATAAAAAAATCAGTGGTGCGCATCGATGGCCGCCATCCCGGCTTCGTCACTGCCGTAGGTTTGCATCAGCAGCGTGCGGATCGCGCCGCGCACCGGCATTCCCTGCGTGTCGCGATATGGCGCACCCTTCAGATCCAGCGCGCGCTCGACGCGCCCGTGATGAAGAATGATGACTTTCTCCGCGAGTGCGGCCACATCCTGGGGATCGTGCGTGATCACCAGCATCGGCACGCGAAACAACCGTTGGGTGTTCAGCAGTTCCTGGCGCATGCGGATGCGAAGCAGTGGATCCAATGCCGCAAACGGTTCATCGAGCAGCAGCACCGACGGTGCCCGGATCAGCGCTCGCGCGAGCGCGACGCGCTGACGCTGGCCGCCGGAGAGCTGTGACGGATAGCTGTTCTGCAGCCCCTTCAACTCGAACACCTCGATCAACTCGGCAACTCTCCCGGCCACCTGCGCGCCGGGGCGTTTCTGCCACCAGTGGGTCAGCGCGAATCCGATGTTCGCCGCCACCGTCATATGCGGAAACAAGGCGTAATCCTGGAACAGGTAACCGACCGACCGGCTGCTCGCCGGAACATTGATCCCGGCCGCGGAATCAAACACGGACTTGCCGGCCACGACGATGCGGCCCGCATCCGGTGTTTCCAGCCCGGCGATTGCGCGCAGGGTCAGGCTCTTTCCGGCGCCGGAAGGTCCGAAAATGACCCCGAGATCGTCTTCGCAGGTGAACTTCACATCCAGCATGAAATCCCGCCCTTGCGAGCGCATCAACTTGCGAATATCCACTTCGATGCGCATCGACTCGCGGCTCAGGCTGCGTAGCGCGGCCGCAGCAAGCGGCCCGAGGCAAGCAAAATGACGATGCAGACCAGCGAGGTCACGATCACCAGGAAGTTGGCAACATCATCCTTGCCCGCCTGAACGGCCTCGTACACCGCAATGGACAGCGTCTGCGTGCGCCCCGGCAGGCTGCCGGCCACCATCAGGGTCGCGCCGAACTCGCCCATGGCACGCGCAAACGCGAGCATCGCACCGGCCAGGATGCCGCGCCATGCCAACGGCAACGTGACCCGGATGAATACTTCGATCTCCGATTGGCCGAGAACGCGCGCGGCTTGCTCGAACTCGTGTTCGACATCCTCGAATGCCGCGCGCGCGGCTTTGTACACCAGCGGAAAAGCGACTACCGCCGCCGCGATCACCGCGCCCTGCCAGGTGAACACCAGCGTGATGCCGAGCGTGTCGTACAGCCACTCGCCGATAACCCCGCGCCTGCCGATCAGCACCAGAAGGTAATAGCCCAGAACGGTGGGCGGCATCACCATCGGCAGGGTCATCATGGCATCGAGCAGCTCGCGACCGGGAAAGCGCAGCCGCGCCAGCGCGAATGCGATGGCCAGCCCCAGCAACGTGGCGAGCAGCGTGGCCCAACCCGCGACCTTCAGGGTCAGAAACAGCGGAACCAGGATTTCCTGCGATGTGGGCATGTCAGTCCGGCTGGGAACATCTCGTCGTATTCCAGTTTATATAACGAGCGGGCCCGAAGCCTAACCAGTCCACGGTAGCGCGTCAAGGCGACGTCCGCCGGCAGGCAGCGGCAAGCAAAAAAAAAGCGGCTACCCCGCGGGCGCCGCTCAAGTCTCGAGGCGCATGGCGCGCGACGACTCGTTCTTCGTGCGCTCTCCCATCGCCCTTCGCTATATTCTAGGAGATATAGCGGAAGGTCAAGGATTACCTGCTTGCTGTCGGGAGACGCTCGGCGAAGACGTGGGTTGCGACGCAGACGCGACTGCGGCGTCAGTCGCCGTTCATCAGCGACGCGAAAGTGCGCAATTCCCGTGCGACACTCGCGCCGGCCTTGGCTTCCATGGCGCTGTAGCGCGCCAGGACTTCCTTGCCGAACTCGGTCACGGCGGCGCCGCCGCCGGCCTTGCCGCCGGTCAGAGTCACCACGACGGGGGATCTGAATGCCTGGTTCATGGTATCAACCAGCAGCCAGGCGCGGCGATAGGACATTTCCATCTGCCGCGCCGCTGCCGAAATCGACCCCGTCTGTTCGATGGCGCGCAACAAGTCGGCCTTGCCTGGTCCCATCGCGATGGCCTTGCGGAACATGATGCGAATCTGTGGCTTCAGATCCTGTCTTGCGGATTTTGGCGACTGCGCTTTCCTGGCCATGCGCGAGCCCTCAGGACCAGCGATCGGCCGCGGCATCGTCGGTCGTGCGCGCGTCGACCCAGCGTCCGCCCTCCGGCGTTTTTTCCTTCTTCCAGAACGGGGCGCGCGTTTTCAGATAATCCATCAGGAATTCGCAGGCCTGGAATGCTTCGCCGCGATGCGCACTGGCGACCATCACCAACACGATCTGGTCGGTGGGCCGCAGCGTGCCCACCCGGTGCACGACCAGCACGTCGTACGTCTCCCAGCGCGACCGGGCTTCCTCGACGATTTTCTCGAGCGCCTTTTCGGTCATGCCCGGATAGTGCTCGAGCGTCATCTCCGCGACGCTCGCGCCTTCGTTCAGGTCGCGCACCACGCCGACGAAACTGGCTATGGCGCCAATCCTGGGATTGGCGCGGCGCATGGCCTCCATTTCCGCCCCGACGTCGAAGTCCCCGGCCTGTACGCGCACCGTCACGTCAGCCTCCGGTGACCGGCGGGAAGAAGGCCACTTCGTCGCCGTGGCTTACGGGGGTCTGTGCCGAGGCCATATCCTGGTTGACCGCGACGCGCACGGGTTTGCCGGGAGCCAGTTCACGCGACCAGGGCTCGCCCCGGCTGCACAACCAGTTGGTGAGAGCAGCGATATCGCGCACGTCGGCTGGTAATTCCAGTTGTTCGCGCTCGCGGCCGAACGTCTCGCGCAGCCGCGCAAAGTAGAGCACCTGTATGGTGGCGATACGTGAATCGTTGGGTTTCATGCTCCAATTATCGCCGACTTGCGCGCGTAATGCAGCCCTGCCCTAGGCCAGACCCAGATGCTGCAGCATGAAGCCGGAGATGCCCTCGACATCATCCAGTGCAAAGCTCGGCAACACGCAGTCAAAGCCGGCGTCGGTGGCCAGCGCCACGATATCCGGATCATCCGGATACAGCAGCGGCGTCCCGGCGGCCCGCCGGTGGATTTCGATCTTGGGAATCTTGTCGCGCTTGAACCCCTCGACCAGGACGAGATCGCAGGGTGAAAGCCGCTCGAGCAACGCCGGTAATCCCGGTTCGGTTTCCTGCCGCAGTTCGTGCATCAGCGCCCAACGCATGCCCGAGCTGATCAGCACTTCGCTGGCGCCCGCCTGGCGATGACGGTAAGAATCCTTGCCCGGCTGGTCGACATCGAACGCGTGATGCGCGTGCTTGATCACGGACACGCGCAACCCCCTCGCCACCAGCAAGGGCAGCACATTTTCGATCAGCGTTGTCTTGCCGCTGCCGGAGAACGCCGCGAACCCGAAAACCTTCAAGCGGTCACGCCCTGATGAAAAAGGGCTATTCTGTCACCAAGCAAAAACGAACGGATCGGAGAACTCATGCGTATGTCCAATCAGTTACTTGCCGGAGTGCTGGCGCTGTTGCTTCTGGCTACGTCGCCTTCATTCGCCCACCACGGCTGGAGCGAATACGACAGCGGCAAACCCGTCACTCTGGCCGGCACCATTACCGAAGTGTCGTATACCTATCCGCATGCCACTATCAAGCTCGAGGTGTCCGGTAAAACCTGGTTTGCGGTATTGGCACCGCCGTCGCGCATGTCCACACGCGGCATCTCGGGCAGCGATTTGAAGCCCGGCATGCAGGCGAGCCTCGAAGGCTTTCCCAAACGCGACGACACGGCCGAAATGCGCGCGGAACGCATTACCCTGAACGGCAAGGCCTACGAATTGCGTTGATGAGCGGGTCCGGCGTATGGCTGGAGGCGCTCGAGCGAGGCCCTATCGGTTCGGCGATGCGCGACTCCCCGTGGCTGTTCCCGGCAGTCGAGACCGCGCATATCATTGGATTCTCGATTCTGGTCGGATCGGTCGTTTTGTTCGATCTACGGGTACTGGGAATTTCCAGGTCCATGCCAGTGCGCCTGCTGGCACGCCATCTGCTGCCGTGGTCCGTGGGTGCGCTGCTGCTGATTGTGCCGACCGGCCTCATGATGTTCTCCTCGGCCGCGACGGAACTCATCGATAACCCTGCTTTCCGCGTGAAGCTGTTATTGCTGATCCTGGCCGGCGCCAACGCCGCGCGCTTTCATCTGCGTTGGTATCGCGGCGCCGCGGCCTGGGACCAGCACGTACCGGCGCCGGGCGGCGCGCGGCTGCACGCGGCGGCATCGATCACGCTCTGGCTGAGCATCATCACCTGCGGCCGGATGATCGCTTATCTTTGAAGCGTGCGGGGTGCGGCGAGCGGCTGACCCACAGCGAGGGGTCAGCGCAGCGTTATTCACAATGGAATATAATGCTCTTCCGGGCGTCAGGGGCTGCGCCAATGTGTCAGGTGCTGGCGTGCGGCCGCGCCCGCGATGATCTGCCGCCAGAATGCGAATTGACAGGATGACGACGATTACTCAAGAAAAACTGCTGAAGGTTGCCGAGGCAAACACATCCCCCGCGCTGACCGACCCGCGCGGACGCAGCCTGCGCGATCTGCGCATCTCGGTGACGGATCGCTGCAACTTCCGCTGCACTTATTGCATGCCCAAAGAAGTCTACGGCCGCGATTTCCAGTTCCTCGAGCGTTCGCAGTTACTGAGCTTCGACGAAATTCACCGGCTGGTCAGGATTTTCCGCGGGCATGGCATCGAAAAGGTACGCATCACCGGCGGCGAACCGCTGGTGCGGCGGCAACTGGAAAAACTCATCGAGATGCTGGCCCGGGAGCCCGGTCTGGATCTCACGCTCACGACCAACGCTTCCCTGTTGAAACAAAAGGCCCGGGCGCTCAAGGATGCCGGGCTGAACCGGGTGACCGTGAGCCTCGATTCGCTGGACGATGCCGTATTCAAGGCCATGAACGACGTGGATTTCCCGGTGGCCAAGGTGCTCGAAGGCATCGAGGAAGCCGATCGCGTGGGCCTGAAGCCGCTGAAAATCAACATGGTGGTCAAGCGCGGTACCAACGACCAGAGCGTCGTGGACATGGCGCGCTATTTCAAGGGCAGCGGCCATATCCTGCGCTTCATCGAATTCATGGACGTCGGGCACACTAACGGCTGGAAAATGGCGCATGTGGTGCTGTCGTGTGAACTGGCGGCGCGCATCGGCGCGGAATTGCCGATCGAGCCCGTCGATCCGAATTACGTCGGCGAAGTTGCCGAGCGCTGGCGCTACAAGGATGGCTCCGGCGAAGTCGGGTTCATCTCGTCGGTCACGCAGGCGTTCTGCAAGGACTGCACGCGCGCGCGCCTGTCCGCCGAAGGATCGCTCTACACCTGTCTGTTCGCCACCGAAGGCACGGATCTGCGCAAACTCGTGCGCAGCGGCGCCAGCGACGATGAACTTTCCGCTGCCATCGCGCGGGTCTGGCGCGCGCGCACAGACCGCTACTCCGAAATCCGCACCGCCGATACCGTGAAACTGCGCAAGGTCGAGATGTCCTACATCGGCGGCTGAGGCACACCGTGCGCAGCGGGCCGTTGACGCGACCTGTTTTGAAAATTTCCCTGACTCCCCGCATTCGCCCTGTACCGTGAAAAGAACCGATCTGGCAAAAAGCAAAGGCAAGAAAATCGACCGTGAGATGAATCAGGCCCCCACGCCCGGGCGCTTCGGACCGGAAGCGAGCGCGGTGCTGGACCGGCGCCAACAGCGCAAGCGCGATCAGGCGCTGGGGCTGGTGCCATTCGCCATCAAGCTCGACGGCGAACTGGTCAAGCAGCTGCAGACGCTGGCACAGCAACGCGGCATCGGCATGAACGAATTGACCGCAGAGTTGCTGAAGAAGGGCCTGAAAGCCAAGTAGCTTTTTTCTCATCCCTCATCCCTCGCCCCTCGCCCTGTCCATGTCATCCCTGCACGACCTGACCGCGACGTCCGACTATGATCCGAACTCGATGCCGGTCGACAAGGCGCGCGAGCACATACGCGCGTTTCTGTCGCCCGTGACGACAGTCGAGCGGCTCAACATCCGGGCCGCTCTCGGGCGCGTGTTGGCCGAGGACGTGATGTCGCCGGTCAATGTGCCGCAGCACGATAACTCGGCCATGGACGGCTATGCGGTGCGCTTTGCGGACTTGACGGCCGATGGCGAGACCACACTCGACGTCGTGGGCACCTCGTTCGCCGGCAAACCCTTCGAGGGCACGGTGGGCGCCGGCAAGGCGGTGCGCATCATGACGGGTGCCGTGATACCGGCGGGGGCAGATACGGTGATTCAGCAGGAGCGCGCCAGGACATCGGGCAAGCAAGTCGCCGTGATGTCGGTTCCGAAAAAAGGCACCAATACGCGCAATGCCGGGGAAGACCTGCGCGCCGGAGAAGTCGCGCTCAAGCGCGGCCAGCCGCTGCGCCCGGCCGAGATCGGCATGCTGGCCTCATTGGGCATCGGCGAGGTCGCGGTGTACCGGCGGCTGCGCGTAGCGTTTTTTTCAACCGGCGACGAACTGGTCGCAATCGGCCAGTCGTTGGGGCCGGGTCAGATCTACGACAGCAATCGCTACACGATCCATGGCTTGCTGACGCGGCTGGGCTGCGAAGTGCTCGACATGGGGGTGATTCGCGATACGCCCGAAGATGTGGAACGCGCTTTCAGGCAAGCGGCGCAGGCGGCCGATGTCGTCATCACCAGCGGCGGCGTCTCCGTTGGAGAAGCTGACTACGTCAAGCAGATTCTCGACCGCCTGGGCGAAGTGCTGTTCTGGAAAATTGCCATGAAGCCCGGTCGTCCGCTCGCTTACGGCAAAATCGGCAGCGCGCATTTCTTCGGGCTGCCAGGCAACCCTGTCGCGGTCATGGTGACGTTTTACCAGTTCGTGCGCGACGCACTGCTGCATCTGCAAGGACAGACCGTGGTCACGCCGCTGCCGACGCAGAAAGTTCTCTGCACCTCACCCATCAAGAAAGCGCCGGGTCGCACGGAGTTTCAGCGTGGCATTCTTTCGCAGGACGCCGCGGGCCTCTGGACCGTACGCACCACCGGCGACCAGGGCTCGGGCATTCTGTCGTCCATGAGCCAGGCCCACTGCTTCATCATCCTGCCGACCGAACAGGGCAATGTGCCGGCGGGAGAGCTGGTCGACGTGCAGTTGCTCGAAGGGTTGATCTGACCTGAGAGGTTGCGCCGAGCGCTACCTGACGTTGATTTCCACGCGCCGGTTCTTGGGCTCCTGCATGCCGTCCGGCGTGGGCACGATCGGTTCACGCTTGCCTCGTCCCTCGATGCGAATGCTTTCCTCGGGAACGCCGCGCTCTATCAACAACGCCCGCACCCGCTCTGCGCGCTGCAACGACAGCTTGTCGTTGTACTGCATGCCCCCGACGGCATCGGTATGGCCGATCACCAGAATTTCGGGTAAGGTCCGCGCGTCGAGAGCGGCGATCATGCGCGCGATTTCCTCATCCGACTGGGGAATCGGCTCATCGTTGCCTTCATAAAAAAACAGCATGAACTTGATGGGCCGGCCGGGTAACGCGGCCAGTACGTCCGCGAACTCCTGCTGAGCGCCCTGCGCGTCATAAGTCGACTTCAACGTCCGTCCCTCGCCTTCGACCAGCGCGCTGGCGTAGGGCTGGTCGAGCACAATGATCGCGCCACCTGAGCGGACCACAACGCCGCCAATCGACCCGTCCTCCTCTGGCAGGATGGTGATGCGGTCGTGCGCCGGCTCGAATTTGGGAGTCGGCGGCAACGATGCGTAGCTGTATTGGACCGGTTCCGGTTCCGGAGCCGGACGAAACCAGGCGCACCCGAAACTCTGCATCAGCATCGCTGCCGCCAAGCCGCACCGCAGCAAATGCCGCACTTTGGTATTGCAACGCCCTATACGACCTTCCCCGGCGAAACGTGCCTGCTCCATATGCTCCCCTGAATATGCGTCGGATCCTGTCCGCTGCGTGATCTTGATTTATAGTAATCACCGCACGCACGCTTCGTGCAACTGTCAGAGATAACATAAGCCCCGGCGCGCTGCAAACGTAACAGCGAAGGACCGATGGCAGAATCGAACTTCCCGGAGGAGCAAGGCATCATGGGACATAGCGACAAGGCGGAAATGCAGTGGCGCCGCGAACTGACACCCGAGCAATACGAGGTGTTGCGCGAAGAAGGCACGGAACGTCGTTTCAGCAGTCCGCTGAACGGCGAGTACCGCAAGGGCGTGTTTACCTGCGCGGGCTGCGGCGAACCGTTGTTCAAATCGGACATGAAGTTCGACAGCAAAACCGGCTGGCCGAGTTTTTTCACGGCCATCCCCGGCGCGCTGGAGACGAAGACAGACCGCAAGCTGTTCATGGAGCGCACCGAATATCATTGCGCCAAATGCGGCGGACACCAGGGCCACGTGTTCGAGGACGGTCCGGAACCGACGGGGTTGCGCTATTGCAACAACGGCATCGCGCTGAAGTTCATCCCCGAATAGCGCATTCGGGTCCCGCGCCAAGCCCCACCGTGATCAGCAGAATCTGGCGCGGCTGGACCAGCCGGGAAAACGCGGACGCGTACGAGCATCTGCTGCGCACCGAAATATTTGCCGGCATCGCAGCGCGCGACATCCAGGGATATCAGGGCATTCATCTGCTGCGCCGTGATGTCCCCGAAGGCGTGGAATTCGTGACCATCATGTGGTTCGACTCACTCGACGCGGTCAGAGCATTCGCTGGCCAGAATTTTGAAACTGCCGTGGTGCCGGCCGAGGCGCGCGCCCTGCTGTTGCGCTTCGACGATAGGTCGGCGCATTACGACGTACTGGTTGAGCCGCACGGCAACTGTTGACTGTTGTCGCTGATGGTTGGAGCACTGGCGATGCTCGTGAGCTCCGCATCGATCCTTTGCAACTCTCCCTGAGAAATTTCTCGAGGACAAGTTCCTGCGCTCGATCACAAAGTATACGGTCTGCTCGAGGTCGCGATCGACTTCGAGGACGCGCCGATATTTACTGAGCACGCCAGCAGGTCAGCAAACGAGACTTCGCAGTGAGTGACAGAATGCAACAGGTGATGTTCGATGTCGCCCAGCGAGTTGTTCCGCTCCGGCGCACTCACATCGCCGGTAATAGCGATATGCGAATGCTCGATCGCTTCATGTAACCGAATTTGCAAGCTTGCGCGCGTTGTGCTTATACTTTGGTTCATCATGGGATTCTGGAAAAAACTGGTTACTGTCCTGCTCGCGCTGTGGCTGCCTTTACAGGCCTATGGCGCAGTGGCAATGCCATTTTGCGATCATGGCCCT
>CBDDRM010000050.1:0-35173 GCA_965233135.1 uncultured bacterium
CCGGATTGATCTTCAAGGCCAAATCGGTATAATGCCGGCCTTCCTTGCCTGACTGGGCCCGCATCCCGGCAGGCTTTTCGCCCCATCCCCGGGGCATACCCACAAGGAGACAAATCAATGCGGCATTACGAGATCGTTTTCATCGTGCATCCCGATCAGAGCGAGCAGGTCCCCGGGATGATCGAGCGTTACCGCCAGATGGTGACTTCGCGCAACGGCCATATCCACCGCCTGGAAGACTGGGGCCGCCGTCAACTGACCTTCCCGATCCAGAAAGTGCACAAGGCACACTACGTGCTGATGAACATCGAGTGCGATCAGTCGACCCTGGATGAGCTCGAGCACGCCTACAAATTCAACGACGCGGTTCTGCGTCATCTGATCGTGAACATGACGCGCGCAGTGACCGAACCTTCCCCGATGATGAAGGAAGAGAAGTCGCGCACGGTGGTCGGCGAAGGGGCGCGCAGCGAAGCGGCCAGACCCGACAGCCCCAGGCCCGAAAGCGGCGGCGAGAAGCCCGCCCCTGCGGAGACCGCCTGAGTTTTCAGGTGGGCCGCAACACGGTAATGCTGAGCGGAGCACTGATCGGTCGCGAGCAACTGCGACATACGCCGGCCGGAATGCCCGCACTGAGTTTCAGGATCAGCCACGCTTCCGAGCAGCCCGAAGCCGGCCGCACCCGCAGTGTGAGCATCGAGGTCGATGCGGTGGCGCTGGGGGAGGTTGCCGAGAAGCTCAGTCGCGCGACGCTGGAAGGCGATTATCTGTTTCAGGGCTTTCTGGCGCTGCGCAGCAAGATGTCGAGAATGCCCGTGTTGCATGTGAACAGTTTTGAATTGAATCGAGGATAGACCAATGGCACGTTTCGGAGGCAGTAAAGGCAAGGGCAAGGACAAAGGCAAGGAACGCAGCAATCGCCCGCTGTTCCGGCGCCGCAAGTTCTGCCGTTTCACTGCGGAGGGCATCAAGGAAGTCGATTATAAGGACGTCGAGATCCTGAAGGATTTCATCAACGAGAACGGGCGCATCATCCCGGCGCGAATTACCGGTACCAAAACCCACTTCCAGCGGCAACTGTCGGTGGCCATCAAGCGCGCACGCTATCTCGCGTTGCTGCCATATACCGACCTGCATTGAGGATCAATCATGCAAATCATCCTGATGGAAAAAGTGCATAACCTCGGCCAGCTCGGTGACGTCGTCAAGGTTAAGGACGGTTTTGCCCGCAATTTTCTGATACCGCAGGGCAAAGCCAAGCGGGCCACGGAAAAGGCGCTCGAGGAGTTCAAGTCGCGCCGTGCCGAACTGGAAGCCGCGCACAACAAGGCGCTGGCAATGGCGCAGGAGCGTGCGGGCAGGCTCGAAGGCCTCATGGTCCAGATCACGCAGAAGGCCGGCGTCGATGGGCGCCTGTTCGGCTCGGTGACCAATTATGACATTGCCGAATCGCTGAACGCACAGGGCCATGAGGTCACCAAGTCCATGGTGCGCCTGCCGCAAGGTCCATTGAAGCAGATCGGGGACTACCCCATCACGCTGGACCTCAACGCGGATGTCACGGCCACCATCACGGTCTCGGTGCTGGGCGATACGTCGAACTAGACAGGGGTTGGAAGTCAAAAAAAAGGGCTGTGAAAACAGCCCTTTTTATTTTTCTCCTTGCGCGTTGCGGCGGCTTCCCAATAATAGCTAGCGCAGTAACCTTAGGCGCCGTACTTTTTGCTCACATCTCTCAATGACCATGGCGCAATTTGCTACGCAGCGCGTCGGCGTCGCCGACACCCAGGTAGAACTCATCAAGCTTCCACCGCATTCGGTGGAAGCGGAGCAATCCGTGCTGGGCGGGTTGTTGCTCGACAATGCCGCGTGGGACAAGATCGCCGACATGATCGGCGAATCGGATTTCTACCGCGCCGACCATCGGCTCATTTACCGGCACATCTCGAAACTGGTCGGTAATTCAAGGCCCGCCGATGTCATTACGGTTTCGGAAAGCCTGGAAAGCACGCGCGAGCTGGACGGCATCGGCGGGCTTGCCTATCTGGGCGCGCTGGCGCAAAACACGCCCACCGCGGCGAACATCCGGCGTTACGCGGAGATCGTGCGCGATCGGGCCATCATGCGCAAGCTGGCGGAAGTCGGCACCGAGATCGCCGAGACCGCGTACAGCCCCATGGGCAAGGAGGCCGGTCAGCTACTCGACGAGGCCGAATCGAAAGTGTTCGCGATCTCGGAGGAGGGTGCGCGCGGCAAACAGGGATTCCTGGAGATGCAGCCGCTGCTCACGCAGGTCGTCGAGCGCATCGACATGCTCTACAACCGTGACAATCCGTCGGATGTAACCGGGGTTCCCACCGGATTTTCCGATCTGGACCGTATGACGTCCGGATTGCAACCCGGCGATCTGGTGATCGTGGCGGGGCGCCCGTCGATGGGCAAGACATCACTTGCGCTGAACATGGCGGAGCATGTCGCGCTCGAGGCCGGATTGCCGGTGGGCGTATTTTCCATGGAGATGGGCGCCACCCAGCTGGTCATGCGCATGCTCGGCAGCGTCGGTAAACTGGATCAGCACAAAGTGCGCACCGGGCGGTTGGCCGATGAAGACTGGCGCAAGCTGACCGATGCCGTGGGCCGGCTCAACGATGCGCCCATCCATATCGACGAAACCGCGGCGCTCAACGCGCTGGAGCTGCGCGCCCGGGCGCGCCGCCTGCATCGTCAGTATGGCAAGCTCGGATTGATCGTGGTCGATTACCTGCAGCTCATGTCATCGAGTTCCCAGGGAGAGAATCGCGCCACCGAAATATCGGAAATCTCCCGTGGGCTAAAAGCCCTGGCCAAAGAGCTCAACGTTCCGGTCATCGCGCTGTCGCAGCTCAATCGCAGTCTGGAGCAACGTCCGAACAAGCGCCCGGTCATGTCGGATTTGCGCGAGTCCGGCGCGATCGAGCAGGATGCGGACGTGATCCTGTTCATCTATCGCGATGAAGTCTACAACCAGGATTCCCCCGACAAGGGCAAGGCCGAGGTCATTATCGGCAAGCAACGAAACGGGCCGATCGGCACTGTGACCCTGGTGTTTCAGGGCGAGTACACGCGTTTCGCGAATTTCGCGGATCCCGGACGGTTTTAGCCCCACCCGGCATTCAAACAGGCGGTGTGCGCTCGGAGGGGAAATTGCTTTTGAACTCGCGCGCGGCGCGGGCGAGTTCGACATCCATTTTCTCCTGACGGTAAATCGCCATCAGCTTGATCCAGGAGTCCCGGTCCTTGGGATCCTTGTGCACCTGGAACTGCAAAAGGCTCAACGCGTTCTGCGTGCGTCCCAATGCGATGAATCGGTCGACGTCGGTAAACATGGAACGGGTGTTGTCGAGGGCCTGATCCATCTCGTACAGGACGTTGGTCGACAAGCCGCTGGTCTCATCCGGGGACGCTTGTTCCGCAGCGGGCGCGGGTGCACTTTCCAGTTCGAGATCCACCGCCGCAGTGGGCTGCGCGGACTGCGCGTCGAGCACGAAATCCGGCATTTCGATTCTCGAAGCAGGCGCGGGCGCGCTGGCCTGGTCGGGCGGCGGCGAGGCGGACACCTCCGGCCGTGATAGGGGTACGGAAGCGGAAGCAGTGCGCACCGGCGATACCGGCGCGCGACGTGGAGGGGGCTCCGCCGATTCCGCGGCGGAGGGCGCCTGGCTGGCGGTGTCGAGTTCGCGCATGACATTTGCGGCCGTGGCGAGCATGCGGTCGAGTTGTTCGTCGGTCTCTGCCAACCCACGCGACAGACTGCCGCGACGGCCATACGCAAATCCGCCGATGGCGGCCACCAGGAGAAGTGCTGCCAGACCCAGCCAGAGCGTCCAGGGCAAAGGCTCGGACTTCACCACCGTGCGGATTTCGACGCGCGGCGCCGGCGCCGGCACCGGTCGAGGCGGCGCATCGATCGAACTCTGCAGGGTTCGCAAGGATTGCTCGATGCGCTGCAATTGCTGGTCAATGCTGTCCTGTTTCAGGTGCAGCTGTTGAACACCGGATTCTATCGCGCGCGCTTTCTCGTCCAGGGCCGGAGCGACCGCAACGGTATCGGCGCCGCAAAGCTGCATGAGTTGCCTGCATTCCTGGGGACCGGGTTTATCGCCGAGTTCCAGCGCGCGGCGCAGCGTGACGGGCTCGCGCGGCTTCGCTGGAGGGCGCTGCGGGGCGGTGCCTTCCTGCGACGTGGCAGGTGCAGGGCCACGACGGGGCACTGTCCTCGTTCCCGTGCCGATCGACGCGGCAGCGTCTGCGCGCGCGGCTTGCCGGAGCGCGCGCAAATCTGGAAACCACAGGACCGTACCTGGCGCGACGTCGCGCGGCTGCGCATTCGGGAATACCTTCGGATTGCCCGCGATGACCTCCTGCGCGAGCTGTTGCTGCAACCGGCGATTGGCCGGAAAAAGTACGGCGGCGATGCTTTCGACACTGTCGCCCGGCAGCACACTGAGCCGGAACCCCGGGCCGCGTCCGCCGCCCGGTCGGGCAGGTGATTGCGCCGGAGGCCCGCTCGTTGCCGTGTGCTGCGTCGAGGCCGTGGACTTCGTCGAAGCCGTGGACTTCGTCGCGCCGGCCGGGTTGGCAGCGTCGGGCTTGCTCACCGCAGGCGGAATAAGAGCGGAGAAGTGCCGCGCATAGAACGGCGCACCAGGACACTGAACCCGCAGAACCAGCGCCAGGGCGGGCACATTGATCGGCTTTACAGTGGTGATTTCGACTGCGGAGCCTGCTGCGTTGAGTCTGACGTTGGCTTCGCTCAGGAATGGCATTCCGGATCCCGGCGCATCGCTCTCCGGCCCCATGGACAGGCAGGCATCGGTGATGCGTTCCTCCGGCAAGGAGGCCAGAGTGGCAGTGGCCAGGAATGGCTCACCCTGACGCGATTTCACGCTCAGACGCCAGAGGTCTACCGGGGCCGCGAGTGCGCAAACAAGGGTGAAAACCCCAGCCAAGGCCGCTATCGCCTGCCACGCCACATGCGGGGGGATCGGTCTAAGCACTCGCTCTCTAACTATATATTGTAGGGTTTCAGTGCATATGCACCATATGTAGTGTCGGCCAGTTTAGCCCGAACCGCAGGGGCACGCAACGCCCGCATGGCGATTCAGCGCGAGGCAAGCAGCGCCATGCAAACGGGAAGAACGGCGCGGCGGTCCTTAAAGTACTTCGGCCGCGTGATCTGCCAGCCGCGAGCGCTCTCCGCGCATCAATGTAACGTGGCCGCTGTGCGACCAGCCCTTGAAGCGGTCCACCACATAGGTCAGACCGGAGCTGCCTTCCGTGAGGTAGGGGGTATCGATCTGGGAAATGTTTCCCAGGCATACTACCTTGGTGCCCGGTCCCGCACGCGTAATCAGGGTCTTCATCTGCTTGGGGGTGAGGTTCTGTGCTTCGTCGATGATCAGGAACTTGTTGATGAAGGTGCGACCGCGCATGAAGTTCAGCGACTTCACCTTGATGCGCGAGCGGATCAGGTCGCGCGTGGCGGCACGCCCCCATTCCCCGGCTTCGTCGTCGGTCTTGTTGAGCACATCGAGGTTATCGTCGAGCGCGCCCATCCACGGTGTCATCTTTTCCTCTTCGGTGCCTGGCAGGAATCCGATGTCCTCCCCAACGGGCACCGTCACCCGCGTCATGATAATCTCCGAATAAACCTTGTCCTCGAGGGTTTGCATGAGCCCGGCCGCAAGCGTCATGAGAGTCTTGCCGGTGCCGGCTTGACCGAGCAGGGTCACGAAATCCACGTCCGGATTCATCAACAGATTGAGAGCGAAATTCTGCTCGCGGTTGCGCGCGACAATGCCCCAGATATTGTTCTTCTGGTGTGTATACTCCTTGATGGTCTGCAGGATCGCGGTTTTGCCGCTTTGTTCCTTGACCTGGGCATAGAACGGCTTTTCGCTTTCCAGGAACACGAATTCGTTGACCATGAAGCTGTCGCACAGCGGGCCCCGTACCCGATAGAACGTACGGCCATCGCGTTGCCATGATTCCATTTCCTTGCCGTGTTCGTCCCAGAAATCTGCCGGCAACTCGCGCACGCCGGTGTAGAGCAGATCGGTGTCCTCGAGCACCTTGTCGTTGAAATAATCTTCCGCGGCAAAGCCCAGCGCACGCGCCTTGATGCGCATGTTGATATCCTTGCTGACCAGGATCACCTGCCGTTTGTCCTGGCTTTCCTGCAGATGCTTGACCACTCCGATGATCTGGTTGTCTGCCTTGCCTGTGGCCAACCGCGCCGGCAGTTCCCCCGTGATGGATTCAGTCTGCAGAAACAACCGTCCGGTTGCCTCCTTGGCGCCGGAGTTCTCGAGCGGAATTCCGGTGGCAATATCATCGATTGCCTTTGAAACTATCTCGTCGAGAAAACGGCTGGCCTGGCGCGCGTTGCGCGAGACCTCCGACATGCCTTTTTTATTGGAATCGAGTTCCTCGAGCGTCACCATCGGCAGATAGACGTCGTGTTCCTGAAAACGGAACAGGCTGGTGGGATCGTGCATCAGCACGTTGGTATCCAGAACAAAAAGCTTGGTGCGGGGATGCAGGGTGGTAACGAGGGTGGGAGCGGACGGGGCGGCTGCCTTGCGCGGAGTCATAAGGGGGCTCCGCAAGGCTTGATCATGCAATGTAAGCGAGAGCAAGTAGAGGGTTTACGCCATCCGGGGGTCATCCGCGCTCCTGTATGTGCCGGTTAAAGGGTTTTTACGAATTCCAGTACCTCCTGCGCATGGCCCGGCACTCTTACGCCGCGCCAGGCTCTGCTAACCTTGCCGTGCGCATCGATGACGAACGTGCTGCGTTCGATGCCACGCGCCTGCCTGCCGTACATGTTTTTCATTTTCATGACGCCGAACAGAGTGCAGATTTTTTCGTCCGGGTCGGAAAGAAGATCGAATGGAAATCCCATCTTCGAGCGGAAGGCCTCATGCGAGCGCAAGCTGTCGCGCGAAATGCCGTAAATGGCGCACTGAAGAGCGGCGAATTGTGCGTACAGATCGCGAAACTGCTGGCCCTGAGTGGTGCAGCCGGGAGTATTGTCCTTGGGGTAAAAGTAGAGGACCAGCGGGCTTCCCAGGGAGTCTGAGAGCTTGAACGTCCTGGTCCCGGTCGATGCGATCTCGAAATCCGGAACCTTGAGACCAACCAGCGAAGTTTCCATTGCCTGAGGCTATGTTTACTGAAACCCCGGATGATTGCAATAGGGTTCGCCAGGCGCAAGCGCAAAATAAGAATGGCACCTGATTGCCGCAAAGGCTTTCGGCGCAACTCACGAGCGGGGTAGCGACAAGCCGGATGGCGCACGCACCGAGCCAATGCGGTGAGACAAGCTCAAGCGCCGGCGAGAAATTCCCGCCCTTGCACGGCGAGGGCACCGGTGCGGCCGGATACCGCAGCCACCGCGATCTCGTGCCGCGGCAGGACAAGCGTCGAAAGTGACTCCAGATAGTCGCCCAGCGATACCAGTTCATGGCCTTGCTCCTGCCAACCATCGAGCAGGCTTTCAAATATCGGCGCGAGTTTCATGCCTTCGAGTTCGGCGTGCAGCGTGTACACGTGCCCGGTGGCCGGCGCGTCCAGCGTCAAGGCCAGCAGGCGCTCGACCACGTTTCCGCCATGCACGCCGCCCACGCCTATCATTTCGTCCAGCGTTGGCAAGGTGGTGGGCAGCTGCGGGCAGGCAATGATCTCACCCTGGTAGACCGGCACGAACGGGCCGCTGCCGCGCGTGTCGGAGCAAAAACCGAATCCCAGCCGCTGGGTGAACCGGTATGCGTGGCGATTCATCTGCCATCCGGCAGCGCCGTGAATGCGCGGAGGCTCGCCGAAGATTTCCTCGAAGCGCTCGCACGCCAGATCCATCTGCTTGCGGGTCCATTGGGCGTCGGCGTGTGCGACTTTGTCCTGCCACAGCACGCGGTCCCAGGAACGGATACCCACTTCAAATCCCGTATCACGGGTGTCGCGCAGGATGCGCGCGCATTCGCGGCCGATATCCGGCGCCGGTAGCAGCGTGCCGTACAGGAGGGTCTTGAAGCCGTAATGGGCCAGTACGGAAGTGCGACGCCCTTTGCCCAATCCGGATCGGAGAATGCGCGCAAGAGCGCGCCCGGTGTGATCTGGGCCAAGCGAGAACAGGAAAGTCGCGCCCGCGTTGCGCTCCTTGAGCATTTCCACCAGGTGCGGTACGCCCTGACAGGTTCCTCGATAGGTGTCGACGTCGATTTTCAGGGCCAGTTTCAACGTAGGATGTGAAGCGAAGGATGTTGCAGCGGAAGAGTCGCCGCGCATTGCAGTTTCGTCATGAAGGTCAATCTACCACGCTGCGCTTCATCGGTCACATGGACGCGTCGAGCGTTGAAAAAAAAACATGGCCGAGCGCGATATGCATGGATATCCGTGACGCGAAGCGAAGCCCCTGGCGGCGGCGTCGGGATATCAGGGGTCAAAATGGCCAATGCCCGCACCGGAAAGCGCCTCCGCGGAAAATATTCCCGCATCGACAGCGTCTCGTGTCGGCCTACCGGTTGAACTTGCCGCGCCTGACGCAACCGAAGACAATGCCCCGATGATCATGACGGACGTCGCGGTCGCGGCAGCAGCAGCGGGCGCAAGCGCCGATAGATGTTATCCAGGATGCGCGGCTGCGCAGCGGCCGTGGGATGAATGCCGTCGTCCTGAAACATTTTGCGGTCCTCGGCGAAACCGCTGAGCATAAAGGGAACCAGGGCTACATTTTGCTGTCTAGCGACCTCCGCAAAGAGTCCTTGAAAGCGGCGCGAGTAAATCGATCCGTAATTCGGGGGGATTCGAATGCCAGCAATAACGACTTTGGCGCCTGCCTTGCGGCAGGCCTTGACGATGCCTATCAGATTATTTCTTGTCTCATCCAGGGGGTTGCCTCGCAAGCCATCGTTGCCACCCAATGCCACGACGACGACGGCAGGCTGGTGTTCCTTGAGTGCTTCTTCAATCCGGTTGAGTCCGCCAAGGGTTGTATCGCCGCTGATGCTGGCATTGACCACGCGGTAATCGAGTTTGTCGCGTACGAGGCGCTGCTCCAGCAAGGCAACCCAGCCTTCGCCCTGCGCCAGCCCGTAACCCGCGGAAATGCTATCTCCAAGCACCAGTATGGTCGACGCGGCGCGCGCGGTTGACGCCGGAACGATAACCCATAACAGCACAATCAGAAGAAACCAACGCATGGCTGAAAATCTCATGGCGCCCATTGTGAGGGCGACCGGTTTGACCAAGCAAGTTTTTGCCGGCACGACCGCCCTGACTATCCTCGAAGATGTTTCGTTCGATATCGCGCACGGCGAGGCGGTCGCCATACTCGGCCCCTCGGGGTCGGGCAAAACGACGTTGCTCGCGCTGCTGGCGGGCCTGGATGTGCCGACGGCAGGTACGGTGCATCTGAACGGTGCCGATCTGTTTGCGCAGGACGAGGACGGCCGCGCGCGGCTGCGCCGCGACCGGGTCGGGTTCGTGTTCCAGTCTTTCCAGCTGTTGCCGGCGCTTACGGCGCTGGAGAATGTCATGTTGCCATTGGAACTCGCAGGCAAATCCGACGCCCGCGAGCGCGCCGCCGATTGGCTGGGCCGGGTAGGTTTGGCGGCGCGCGTGACGCATTATCCGCGGCAACTCTCCGGAGGCGAGCAGCAGCGCGTGGCAGTAGCCCGCGCATTCGCGGCCGATCCGCAACTGCTGCTTGCGGATGAGCCCACTGGTAATCTCGACTCCGCGACCGGCGAAGAGGTGATTTCGTTGATGTTCGAACTCAATCACGTCGCACGCACGACGTTGCTGTTGGTTACGCATGACGAGCTGCTCGCGCAGCGTTGCCCGCGCCGGCTCGCGCTGGCCGCCGGCCGGTTGACCAGCGATGAGCGGCGTTGATCCGGGGCCCTTCACGGTGCTGAGGCTCGCGGCGCGCATGCTTGCGCGCGACTGGCGCGCGGGCGAGCAACGGTTGCTGGCACTGTCGCTGATCGTGGCGGTGGCCAGCGTTACCACCGTGGCCTTCTTTGCCGACCGCGTGAGCCGTTCGCTGACCAGTGAAGCCAACCAACTGCTCGGAGCTGACCTCGTGGTCATTTCCGACAAGCCGATCGAGTCCCGCTTCGAGAAGTCGGCACGCGATATGGGCTTGAGGACGACCACGGCTGTGCGTTTCCCGAGCATGGTTCAGTTCGGCAGTCGCACGTTGCTCACCGAGGTCAAGGGGCTTGAACCAGGATATCCACTGCGCGGCAAAATACGCATACGCGTTTCGGCCAGCGGTCCGGATTTCGAACCCCGCCGCATACCGGCCGCCGGAGAAGTATGGGTGGACGACCGCTTGTTGCGCCGTCTCGGCGTGGCCATCGGCAGCCGTATCGGACTGGGGGAGCGCAGCTTCACGGTTACTGCCATGGTCAGCGAGGAGCCCGAGTCGAGTGCGGGCTTCATCAATCTTGGCCCGCGTCTGATGATGAATGCGGACGATCTGCCGGGAACTGGGTTGATCCAGTCCGGCAGCCGCGTTTCCTACCGATTGTTCGTCGCCGGGGAGCGCGACAAGATCACGGCGTTTCGCGACTTTGCCGCCACGGCGGCCGGGAGGGGGCAGCGCGTGGAAGATATCCGCGATGCCAGACCCGAGCTCAAATCCGCACTGGAGCGCGCCGAACGTTTTCTCGGCCTGTCAGCGCTCATGACCGTTATCCTCGCCGGAGTTGCCGTGGCGCTCGCCGCACGGCGTTACCTGCAGCGCCATCTCGATGCCTGCGCGATCATGCGTTGCCTCGGCGCCACGCAATGGTTGATCCTGCGCCTGCATGGGTTGCAGTTTCTGATGATCGGGTTTCTCGGCGGCATTGCCGGCTGCGCGGTCGGCTTTGCCTGTCAGTTCGCGTTGGCTGCGCTGCTGGCGCCGGTAATTTCGGTGGCGTTGCCGGCACCAGGCCTTCTCCCCTTGCTGCAAGGCATGGCGGCCGGATTCGTCCTGCTGCTCGGCTTTGGTTTGCCGCCCCTGATCGCATTGAAAAGAGTACCGACCCTGCGCGTTTTGCGGCGGGATCTCGGCACGCCGGATTCGACAAGCTTTACCGCTTATATACTGGGCGCGGCTGCCATTGCCGCGCTGGTGCTGTGGCAGGCGCAGGAACTGACGCTGGGACTGTACGTGCTCGGTGGTGTCGTGGCGACCGGCGCGACCTGCGCGGCGCTTACGCTGCTGGTGCTGGGATTGTTGTCCTGGGTAGGCCGCGGTGCGGGCCTCAACTGGCGTTTTGGCCTGGCCAACATGCGACGCCATCGTGCCGGCAGCGTGGTGCAGGTCACCGCATTGGGACTCGGGCTGATGGCGCTGATCCTGCTGACTCTGGTGCGCGCGGATCTGCTGGATATCTGGCGCAACAGTCTGCCCGCAGAGGCGCCCAACCGGTTTCTGGTCAACATCCAACCTGACCAGGTTGCGCAGGTCGAGCAGTTTTTGGCGGATAACGATCTGGCCGCGGTACGCTTGTTTCCGATGGTGCGCGGCCGCCTGGTGGAGATCAATGGGCGGGGCGTTTCTTCGCGCGATTTCTCCGAGGCGCGGGCGCGCCGGCTGGTGGATCGCGAGTTCAATCTGTCGTGGGCGCAAGCGATGCAGCCCGACAACGTCATTGTCGAGGGGCGGTGGTTCGATCGACGCGACGTCGGCCAGGCGGTGCTTTCGGTCGAGGAGGGCATTGCCCAATCGATCGGCGTGAAAACCGGAGACACGTTGACCTACGATATCGCCGGCTCCCGTCTCAGCGCGCGGATCGTTTCCCTGCGCAAGGTCGCATGGGATTCGTTCCGCGTGAATTTCTTTGTCGTCGCACCCCCGGGCGTGCTGGAGAAGTTTCCCGCCA
Source organism: uncultured bacterium (assembly GCA_965233135.1). GTDB lineage: Bacteria > Pseudomonadota > Gammaproteobacteria > Burkholderiales > JACQAP01 > JACQAP01. The sequence continues at coordinate 11,916 of CBDDRM010000050.1, forward strand.
GCTATGTCACGAGCCTGTACCTGCCCGCCTCGCGCTCCGCAGTCATGGACGAGGTCGTGCGCCGCTTTCCCAATCTGCTGGTTATCGACGTGGCTGCCGTTCTCGCGCAAGTTCAGCGCATGATGGATCAGGTCGTCAAGGCTATCGAGTTCGTGTTTCTGTTCAGCATTGCAGCGGGATTGCTGGTGTTGTTCGCAGCACTGGGCAGCACCCACGGCGAGCGCGAATACGACGCGGCGGTCATGCGCACGCTAGGCGCGTCGAGCGCTCAGTTGCGGGCCATTCAGGCCGCCGAGTTCGCCGTGATCGGTGCCCTGGCGGGGCTGCTTGCCGCAATCGGCGCGACGTTGATCGGCTATGTGCTGGCTGAACGCGTGCTGAATCTGCCGTTCGTGCTCAATCCATCGGTATGGATTTCCGGCTTGCTGATCGGCGCCTCCGGCGTGACGCTCGCCGGATTGATCGGGACTGCACCGGTGCTGCGTACGCCGCCCATGCAGGTGTTCAGGGCTACTTCGTAGCAGGGGCGAGGGTTAGGAACTAGGGGCGAGGGGCGAGGGAGAAATTTTTTAATTCTTGAATGGTCGCAAGCGAAAGCTGGATCCTGTCGTCTCGTCCCTCGTTCCTCGCCTCTAGTTCCGCACCGGGCCGCGGTCGCGCCAGCCTACGTCGCCGCATAGCACGCGCATTTCGCCGTTGATCTTACCGCCAATGGACACAGTGATGCATGGGTTGGCGCCGGCGATCGACAGATAGGGTCGGGTTACCTGGACTCGGCCGGGTTGTTCGAGCGCGCGGAGAAAATAGAAGCGCCGCGACCAGTTGGCGCCTTGCGCACTGGCCAGCGGCCCGTAGCGCGGGTCGGCAACGGACACCCGCCGTGCATTGATCAGGTTTTCGCCGAGCTGGCGTCCCTGTTCATCGAGCAGATAACAGCGTTCGGCACCCGGCAAATCGAGGAACCCCTGGGCGGCGTGGCTCAGCGGCAGGCCGGATTCAAGCAGACTTGCGGCGTGACCGATCGCATTCAAGTAGGGCGTGATCTCACGCTGATGGAAGGCCACGGCGGGGAGACTGACTTCGCGATAATCCGTCCATAGCTGTTCGAACAACGCGCGGCATTGCTCCTCGGCCGGCAAGGCTTCGGCCGGCATCGCAAAGTAGAATCCCTGTACGAAGTCCACATCGGCATCCATTGCCATCAGCGCCTCACCCTCGGTCTCGATACCTTCCATTACGACCAGCGAGCCGACTTCGTGCAACAGCGAGACCATCACCGGCATCATGCGACGGATGCGAACATTGCCGCCGGCCTGCGTGACCATCGAGCGATCGATTTTCACGATATCGGGCCGAAGGTTCCATACGCGGTCGAAATTGGAGTGACCGGCGCCAAAATCGTCGAGGGCGATGAGATACCCTTGACTGCGGAAGAACTCGACCGCCTCGCCGAGCTGCAGTTCGTCCTTGACACCCTGTTCGAGGATTTCAATCACGACGCGATGCGGGGGCAAGCCCGTGGCCCCGAGCATCGGGGTCAGAAAATTGTCGTTGCGCACGCTTGCAAGGAATACGGCCGTGGTCATGTTCAGAAACAACCAGCCGTCGGTGCCCAGTGCGCGAAAATTGTGGGCGTGCACCGCACTGGCAAGCCGATCCATGGTCAGAATATGAGACGCCTCGCGGCCCAAGGCTTCCAGCGGTGCAACGGCTTGCCCGTCGTCACCCGTGGCACGCAGCAGTCCTTCGCATCCGATCATCCGGTTATGTGCAATGCTGAATATCGGCTGGAAGTGGCTGTGCAGCGTCAAACCCGACATGCGACCAACTCTGCGGTTGCCGCTGGTCTGCAGCAGATCGAGGATGAGCCGAAGTTCGATACTGGAAGGTGGGGAGTTCGATTGGGTCATCGTGATCAGGTCGATGTTGTTATTTTGGCGCACAAAATCAGGCTTCCTGGGCAAATTTTGTGCGGCGCGGCCCCGTGAGTGCATTATACGAAAATTCAACGAATTGCACGCTTTAGTGTGGTACACTGCGCGACCTTTTTCGCCGCACCGCATTCCATGACACGCAACGTTCGCAATATCGCCATTATCGCCCACGTCGACCACGGCAAAACCACGCTGGTCGACAAGCTTCTGCGTCAAGCCGGGACCTTTGCCGCGCACCAACACATTGCCGAGCGGGTCATGGATTCCAATGACCTCGAGAAGGAACGCGGCATCACGATTCTCGCCAAGAATTGTGCGGTCCAGTACGAGGGCACGCACATCAACATCGTAGATACGCCGGGACACGCCGATTTCGGAGGGGAAGTCGAGCGCGTGTTGTCGATGGTGGACAGCGTCTTGCTGCTGGTCGACGCGGTGGAAGGGCCGATGCCGCAGACGCGCTTCGTAACGCGCAAGGCGCTCGCCCTGGGACTCAAGCCGATTGTCGTCGTCAACAAGGTGGATCGCCCGGGCGCGCGCCCGGACTGGGTCGTCAATCAGACCTTCGATCTGTTCGACAAGCTCGGTGCAACCGAGGAGCAACTCGACTTTCCGGTGGTGTACGCCTCGGCGCTCAATGGTTTTGCCACGCTGGATCTGACCAAACCGAGCACGGATTTGCGACCCTTGTTCGATGCGATCCTCAAGCACGTGCCGGTGCGCGATGCTGATCCCGATGCGCCGTTACAACTGCAGATCTGCTCACTTGATTACTCCAGTTTCGTCGGTCGCATCGGCATCGGTCGCGTGGCGCGCGGGCGTATCCGCTCCGGCCAGCAGGTTGCCGTCATGCAAGGTCCGGACAGCGAACCGAAGTTGGCGAAAGTCAACCAGGTGCTCGTGTTCAAGGGGCTGGAGCGCACTGTTGTGGAAGAAGCAGAGGCCGGCGATATCGTGTTGATCAATGGCATCGAGGAGATCGGCATCGGCATTACGATCTGCGATCCGGCCAAATCCGACGGCTTGCCGCTGCTCAAGGTCGATGAACCCACGCTGACCATGAACTTCCTGGTCAACACTTCGCCACTCGCTGGCCGGGACGGAAAGTACGTCACGAGCCGGCAGATCCGCGAACGCCTTGAGCGCGAGCTCCAGTCGAACGTTGCGCTGAAGGTTGAGTTCACCGCGGATTCCGACACTTTCGTGGTTTCCGGGCGCGGGGAGTTGCATCTGACCATCCTGCTGGAGAACATGCGCCGCGAGGGCTACGAGATGGCAGTCGGGCGTCCGCGCGTGGTCATGCGCACGATCAATGGCGTGAAGCAAGAACCGTATGAAATACTGAGTGTCGACGTCGAGGACGGCCATCAGGGCGCTGTAATGGAGGAGTTGGGCCGGCGCCGCGGGGATCTGCAGGACATGCAGGCTGACGGCAAAGGCCGAACGCGACTCGAATACCGCATTCCGGCGCGCGGGCTGATCGGTTTTCAGGGCGAGTTCCTGAACCTCACGCGTGGCACCGGACTGGCGAGCCACATATTCGACGACTATGGCCCGGTAAAAGGCGAGATGGAAGAGCGGCGTAACGGCGTGCTGATCTCGCAGGATGACGGCGAGGCGGTGGCCTACGCCTTGTGGAAGCTGCAGGATCGCGGCCGCATGTTCGTCTCCCCCGGCGACGCGCTGTACGAAGGCATGGTGATCGGCATTCATTCGCGCGATAACGATCTCGTGGTCAATCCGATCAAGGGCAAGCAATTGACCAACGTGCGTGCGTCGGGTACGGATGAGGCCGTGCGGCTAATTCCGCCGATTGAACTGACTCTGGAAAAGGCCGTGGAGTTCATCGCGGATGATGAACTGGTCGAAATCACACCCAAGGCGATCCGCATTCGCAAGCGTCATCTGAAGGAGCATGAGCGCAAGCGTGCCTCGCGTGATACTGCAACGGCCGCGGCCTGAGCGCGGCTGGTCCCGTGAGTTTCAAAGAGCCTTCCTTGGAAGGCTCTTTTTCATGCAGGACGAGGGGCGCACTGGCTTGCGCCGCCTCGTGAATTGGCGCGGCTGGCTTGGGCTATACTCGTCCGATGCTTGAATTTTCCGTTTCCCTGATCATCCTCGTCGCGATATTTGTCGCCGTACTGGTCGCGCTCGTGCTTGGGGTGACCATCCTGCGCCGGCAGTCGAACCAGCCGGACGCAATTGCCCGCGTGCTGGAGGACAAGCACCTCGCCATGATCAAGGATCTGCACGCTGCGCTGAATACGCTGGGCGACCGCCTGGGCGCCTCGCAAGGCGAAATGTTCGAACGCTTGCGTACCACCATTACGCAGGAACTCACCCAGACGCGTAGCACGGTGGGCGCGCTGCAGGTTCGTCAGGTCGAGGAACTATCCGCGACGCGCGAGACAACTACCCTGAAGCTGTCGCAGATGAGTGCCGACCTTCAGGCCAAGCATGACCAGTTGCGCACGGAAGTGCTGACGCGGCTGCTACAAACCATGGCGGAGCAGAATCGCGCTGAGCAGGAACTCATCCAGACAACCATGCGCAATGCCTCGGCGCAGTTGTCGACATCCATGGAAATGCTGTCGAAAACCACCGATGCGCGGCTCGAGCAGATCAGCGGGAAAGTGGGCGAGCGGCTGGAGGAGGGGTTCAAAAAAACCAATGAGACGTTTGTCAGCGTGATGGCGCGGCTCGCGACCATCGATGAAGCGCAGAAAAAGATAGACGGCCTGACCAGCAATGTCGTGAGCTTGCAGGAGCTGCTGGGCGACAAGCGCTCGCGCGGCGCCTTTGGCGAAGTACAGCTCGAGAATCTGGTACGCAACATTCTGCCGGAAATGGCTTACGAGTTTCAGTTCACCTTTCCCGGACGCAACGTGCGCGTGGATTGCGTGCTCAAGTTGCCGCCTCCGACCGGAATGGTGGCGGTCGATGCCAAGTTTCCCCTGGAAAATTACCACCGCATGTTCGAGCCTGGTCTGCCCGAACAAGAACGCACCGCGGCTCAGCGCCAGTTTCGCGCCGATGTGAAGAAGCATGTCGACGACATCGCCTGCAAGTACATCATTGCCGCCGAAACTTCGGACGGTGCCGTGATGTTCGTGCCGGCCGAAGCAGTGTTTGCCGAGATCCACGCCTACCATTCCGAGGTGGTCGATTATGCGATGCAACGGCGCGTGTGGATCGTGTCGCCGACCACCCTCATGGCGGTGCTGAATACCGCCAGGGCCGTCATGAAGGATGTGGCTACGCGCGAGCAGGTTCATATCATCAAGGACGAACTGGGCAAGCTTGGCAAGGATTTTCAGCGCTTCGACGCGCGCATGAAGAAGCTCGCCGATCATATCCGTCTGGCGCACCAGGATGCGGAGGAAGTGCGCGTGTCGAGCGACAAGATCACCCGGCGTTTTTCCCAGATCGAACGCGTGGAGCTCGATCAGCCGGGCGCTTTGCGCAATCTGGAGCAGGCTCTGCTCGACGTGTCCCAGGAGGACGACGTGCATCGGGAGCCGCAATCCTGAACGCAGCGCGGTAGCATGTTCGGTCTTCGGCAGTGGCGGCGGCGCCGCATCCTCGTCAAACACGGCATCGACGATGCAACCTGGCAGCGCGTCACCCGGCGGCTCGGTTTCGTTGCGCGGCTGAATGACCAGGAGCGCGCGCGCCTCAAAGAACTCTCTACCTTGTTCATCCACGGCAAACAGATCTCGGCAGCCGGCGATCTGGAGCTGAGTCTGGAAATGAAACTCGGCATTGCCGTGCAGGCTTGCATTCTGGTGCTGGAGCTGGGCATTGAATACTACGACGGCTGGGTCGAGATCATCGTGTATCCGGATGAGTTCATGCCCCGGCATGAACACCGTAATGAGCACGGGTTGGTCGAAACGGACGACATGTCCTATGCGGGTCAGGCATGGTCTCGCGGTCCCGTCATTCTGTCCTGGGCGGACGTCGAACACGCCGGCGATCTGGACGGCATGAATGTCGTGATTCACGAGTTTGCGCACAAGCTCGACATGCTCAACGGCGACGCCAACGGGTTTCCGCCGCTTCACGCAGACATGGACCGCAAAGCCTGGTCGCAGATTTTCACTGCCGCTTACGAAGAACTTTGCAGGCGTGTGGAAGCGGGGGAGCGTACCGAAATCGATGCGTACGCGGCAGTGGCGCCCGGCGAGTTCTTCGCCGTCGTTAGCGAGGCATTCTTTGAAATTCCCGACATCGTCCGCGCGGTCTATCCACAGGTCTACGAACAGCTCGCGCAGTTCTACCGGCAAGACCCGGCCAGCCGCGAGTTGCCGCGGGAATGGCGGCTCGAATCGCTTTGAGCCGCGCATGCATCATCGGCGCAGGCGCTGCCAGATTTGCCATCTTTCCTTCCCCTCGAATATGGCGATCGAATCAGCCACCGGGCGGTCGTCGATGCGCTCGAAGCGCTCCGCCATGAGGGCGCCGAGTTCGCGCCGGCTGGTGCCGAACGGCGGGCCTCTGGGTGTGTCGGCGAAGAAGAAGAAGCCGGCGATCACACCGTTCGGGTTCAACAACTCCGCACACCGCCCGGCATACTGCGTCCACATCGATTTGGGCAGAGCACACAGGAAGGCACGTTCGTAGATCACGTCGAAGTGCCCCGCCGCATCGAAGGTAAAAAAATCGGCCAGGCGCACGATATGGCCGAAAGCGCCAAGGTTCTTGCGGGCAGCGTCCACGGCAGCGGGGCTGAAATCTATAGCCAGCACGTCAAAGCCGCGTTCGTGTAGAAACGCGGCTTCATACGCTGAACCACATCCCGGGACGAGTATGCGGGATTTCGCAGGCAGGCTGGACGCGTAATCCTGCAACTCCGCGGGAACCTTGCCTGCATCCCATGGAATCACATGCTCGCGGTAGCGGCTTTCCCAGAATTCGGGTTTGGAACTGTCTTGCGCCACGCTTGGGTCCTGTCTTCGAAAAAAATCGGGGCGTGCGGCTCATCTATTTCAGGAAGGGCGCTCTCCGCCCTCCGGCCCATAGAACATGACCCAGACGCAAAAATCATTCGAGAACGCCTCAAAGCGATGCTCGACGCCGGCTGGTACGAACAGCACGTCGCCTGCCTGGAACGGGTGCAAGGCCCCGCCATTGGAGAATCGTCCCGACCCTTTTGCAACCACGTAGAGCTCGTCGCGCGAATGCGGTTTTTGCTGGTCCACCGCATCCGGGCGATACATCTTGACTTGCAGCGAGCCGTGCTCGAAGACGACAGCCGAAGCAATGCCCTCGCGGATCTTCGCGACTGCATCCAGCGCGTGGGCAATGGTCGCGTGCCGCAAGTGGGGAGACAGCGTGAAGTTCGTTTCGGGCTTCATGCGTCTTTTTCCTTGTGTGATATTCAGTCAGATCTTGTCCTTGAGCTGCTTCCAGCGATAGCAGTCGACGGTGTGGTCATTGACCATGCCTACCGCCTGCATGAAAGCGTACATGATCGTGCTGCCCACGAACCCGAAACCGCGCGCCTTGAGATCTTTGCTCAGGGCATCGGATTGCGCGGTCCGGGCAGGCACCATTGCCTGCGATTTCCATGCGTTCTGCAGGGGGCTGCCGCCAACGAACTGCCAGATGTACGCATCGAAACTGCCAAACTCCTCGCACACTGCAAGGTATGCGCGGGCATTGTTGACCGCCGAGTGCACTTTCAGGCGGTTGCGCACGATGCCTGGATCCTGCAACAGACGCAGTATCCGCGTCGCATCGTACCGCGCAACTTTTCGTGCGTCGAACCGTGCAAATGCCTTACGGTAGTTCTCGCGCTTGTTGAGAATGGTGGACCATGACAACCCGGCTTGCGCACCTTCCAGAACAAGAAACTCGAACAACACGCGATCATCATGCCGCGGCACTCCCCACTCATGGTCATGATAGGCTACATAGGCCGGGCTACCACCCCCCGCCCATGCGCAGCGCCTCTGAGTCTTGCTCACGGAACCATTCATTGCGCATCATCGTAGCGGATTTGCTGCAGGCCGACCGCCACCGCACCATCTGCACCGGGCGAGGGGGATCGGACGTAGAGCACAGCCACCATTCACCAGGCAGGGGCCGGGTGTAATGGCTATTCTTCGGCCCGGCGAGGACCGACCGTCCAAAGAGCGGGACCTCAGGCTCATATTTGGCTTCCGCGTATGTAGTTTTTTCCGGACTGGCAGTAGGCTTTACAACCGAATGCGCTGACAGGTGGGGGAACGACCGGCTCGATTGCGAATTGACGCGTGGCATAGCGATTGCCTGCGATACGGTCCGCGAATGCGCGCGCGATCTTGACCCAACGACCCACGGCTCATGCCTCGAGCAATCTGGAAAGGCTCCCTAAGCTTCGGCCTCGTGCACATACCAGTGCAACTGTACCCGGCCGTGCGCAGCGCTGATATCGATTTCGACTGGCTCGACAAGCGTTCCATGGCGCCGATCGGTTATCGCCGTATCAACAAGCGCACTGGCCGCGAAGTCGACCGGCAATTCATCGTGCGCGGCTTCGAATATGAGCCAGGCCGGTATGTGGTGCTTTCGGATGAAGAGATAAAGGCCGCCAATCCGAAGGCAACGCAAAGCGTGGATATCCTGAGTTTCTGCGATTTGCAGGAGATCTCATTTTTGCATCTGGAGACGCCGTATTACCTTGCTCCCGACAAAAAGGGTGGAAAGGTATACGCCCTGTTACGCGAGGCGCTTCGGAAAAGCGGCAAGGTAGGGCTTGCGCAGGTGGTCATGCACAGCAAACAGCATCTCGCAGCATTGATCCCCTGGGAGAACGCGCTGGTGCTCAACACGCTGCGCTGGGCCGGGGAGTTGCGCGACAGCAAGGATCTGGATCTGCCTGCCACGAAGGCGGGAGCGCTGCGCGACAAGGAACTGGCGATGGCCCGGCAACTGATCGAAGCCATGAGCGAACCGCTGAACTTGCGCAAATACCGCGAGAGCTTCCGTTCGGATATCCTGGCGCTCGTCAAACGCAAGATCAAGTCGGGTAAAGAGGCAGTGGTGCCAGTATCCAAATCGCAGGCTGATACAACGCAACGCGGGAATGTGATCGACCTGACCGAGCTGCTCAAGCGCAGCCTGAATGGCCAAGGCCAGCGCGCGCCGGCGAGCAAATCATCCAAATCCAGAGCCGCCCCGAAGAAGCACACGGCGACTGCCGAAAAACGCCGGCACGCGCCCTGAGATCCGGAGAGCCCTCCTGTGGCCGGAAAACTTGCCGCCTATTATCGAAAACGGGACTTCGCGCAGACCCCCGAACCCAAGGGCAGCGTCACCCCGCACGGAAAATCTCTCCGGTATGTGATCCAGAAACATGCGGCCCGCAGCCTGCATTATGATTTCCGGCTCGAACTCGACGGCACGCTCAAGAGTTGGGCGGTACCCAAGGGCCCAAGCCTGGATCCTGCGGAAAAACGCCTTGCCGTCCATGTCGAAGATCATCCTTTGCAGTACGGTGAATTCGAAGGCACCATTCCCGAAGGAAATTATGGTGCGGGGCAGGTCGAAATCTGGGACCGCGGAGCATGGCGTCCTGGTGGCAATGCCCGCGCAGACTACCGTGCCGGAAAACTGAAATTCCGGCTCGAGGGCGAAAAGCTTCACGGCGGCTGGACTCTGGTTCGCACTCGATTGCGCGCCTCGGGTGACAAGGAGCAATGGTTGCTCATCAAGGAACGCGACGAGTTCGCGCGCCCCGCGCAGCATTTCAGCGTTACGGACGCAATGCCCGATAGCGTGCTCAAGCGTAAGGGCCGCGCGCGGGAAGCGAACCGCGCGCAAAGCGCATCGACGACCGCCTCCGCGACGCCGGCGCGCGAACGCGCGCAGAGTCCCCGGCGCAGGCCATCCGTGCGCGCCCGACCCGAGGTTTCTACGCCGGAGTGCACAGGCGTATCACGCGTTGCCGGGATCTTGATCACCCATCCTCGGCGCGTGATCGACAAACACAGTGGTTGCACGAAACTGGACCTGGCGCGGTACTACGAGCGGGTGTCGGACCTGATCCTGCCCGAACTGATCGACCGGCCGGTGGCATTGCTGCGCGGACCGAGCGGCGCGCAGGGCGAGCTTTTCTTCCAGAAGCATGTGCAGCGCCTGAAGATTCCGGGCATCCGCGAACTCGCCCCGCGCTATGATCCGGGCCACCCCCCTCTCATGGTCATTGACTCGCCGGAAGCGCTGATCGGCGCCGTACAGTTTGGGGCGATCGAATTTCACACGTGGGGAGCAACGACGCGGGCGATCGAGAAACCGGATCGCATGATCTTCGATCTCGATCCCGATCCTGCCCTGCCATGGAAAACCGTCGTGGTCGCAGCGCAACTCGTCCGGTCGCTCCTGCACGAACTTGGGCTACCCGGTACGGTAAAAACCAGCGGCGGCAACGGGCTGCACATAACCGTACCGCTCGCGCGGCGCAATTCCTGGGACGAGGTGGGTAGCTACGCCCAGGCAGTGTCGCGTTATCTGGCTACGACGCTGCCAGACCGGTTCAGTGCGAAAGCAGGTCCGAAGAATCGCGTGGGCAGGGTGTTCGTCGATTACTTGCGCAATCACCGGGGCTCCAGCACCGTGGCTGCGTACTCCGCGCGCGCCCGCCCAGGCCTGCCGGTGTCCGTGCCGCTGCATTGGGACGCACTAGATTCGGTGAAAGACGCGAATCAGTGGAATATACGAACGCTGTCGGATCGATTGAGTAGCTCGCCGCGGATACCGGCCGTGCCGTCCGCAATGATCACGCGCGCCATGCAAGAACGACTCGGTGTCTCCGGCGGTGATCGCTGATGAGGCTCAATCGTTTTTGTGTTTGATGACGCTGATCTGGCCGTCGGGCTCGAGAAACATCGCCTTGACACTTGCCAGCGACTCTACGCCGTGTTCACGCAGCTTGGCGCGAAGCTCATCCTCGGTGATGAGTTGCGAGCGCATGTTACGCACGATCATGCGACCGTTCCTGATCAAAGGCAGGGAAGGGGCCTCGATAAGCCGGCCGAGCGCTCGGAAGCGAAAAGCGAGAAAGTTCAGAAGAATATTCCAGCCCATCAGCACGCTGACCAGGATGATGCCATCGGTAATCGATTCATAGCCGCCTGACATCGCGTTTTGCGCAGCATCGGCAACGATGACAAGAATCAGGATGTCGGCCACGCCTACCGAGCCGATATCGCGTCGCATGACAAACCGGAACGCCAGGAACAGGAACCAGTAGAGCACGCTGCCGCGAATCGCCAGTTCCCATACCGGCACGGTGAGCTTGAAGAGATCGGCAAGTTCGGATAAAGACGGCATGTCCTTCTCCAGTTGATACCGGATCGAAGGCAACTGTCATGCCACTTGATCGTACCTGCCGGGCGAAGGCGCGATCAACGCTTTGGCTTGCGACTCACTTAACTGGCGCGCGCATTCCGGCGACCCCGCCACTCGCCGATTGCAATCGTAACCCCGACCAGGTACAGCCCGCCCATCAGCAGCAGGGACAAGGCGGGAACCGGCGTGCCTTCGCGAAGCAGTCCGCTCGCAAAATAGAAACTGCCGAGATGCCCCAGCAGCAGGACCGCCTGACTTGCATATGTCGCAAGGCCGGCGCGCTCGCCGGCGCGATACAGCGCGATTCCCCTCAGGTTACTCATGGCCATGGATAACAGCTGGACGGTAATGCCGACCGAAGCAAGGATCAGCAAGCCTGCCAAGGGCTTTACCCAACCAGGGGCCACCATCGATAACGGCAGGAGTACCAGGTAAGTCCCGGCAAGGTAGAACGCAATCAGGAGCATCAGTCCCAATCCGAGCAGAAAGTTGATTCGTGGAAACACAGTTTGATGAGCGTCGGTGGCAGCGGGGTAGCCATCAGACCAAAGCCCAGGTAAGCCGTCAATGCATCGACCAAGACATTTTTCCATTTTGCGCCGTAACTTTTACCGGGAAAGGTGCTAGCGCCCATCAGGCTTGACGCGTCTTGAGCGGCCCAATCGGCCTATTAGCCAACACTGCGGCCATGGCACGTGGCTTGCGTTACGGCTCTGCACCAAACAACCCAAAGGAGACAAAGCATGGCAACGACCAATAGAGCCCCGGCAAGAAAAAGCAGTCAGGACGCCACCCAGATCCTTACGGCGGACCACAAGAAGGTCAGCAAGCTATTCGCGGAATTCGAGAAAATCAAGGATACCGACAGCGAGCGCAAGCAAGCCCTGGTGAAAATGGTGTGCGATGAACTGACCGTGCATGCCCAGATAGAGGAAGAGATCTTTTATCCGGCGATGCGAGAAGCGCTCAAGGAAAAAGATGAAGACCTCCTCGACGAAGCCGAGGTCGAACACGAAAGCCTGAAGAGGCTGATTGAGACCCTGCGCTCATCGGACTCCGATGACCACCTTTACGACGCGAACGTGAAAGTGCTTTCCGAGTATGTCAAGCATCACGTGAAAGAGGAGCAGGACGAAATGTTCGCCAAGGCGCGCAAGGCCAAAGGGGTCGACCTCAAGCAACTCGGCGAGGAACTCACTGCCCGCAAGATGCAACTGATGGACGAATACGGCATCGAGGCCGACGAGCCGCCGACCGCCAAAAAGCGCGCCGGATCCGCCCAGCGGCATGCCTGAGCGATCGAATGCCGCGCGTACGACGCAACGCCGTTCCAGGCATGTGCCCCGTCGCGCGCGGGTCACTGCGCGCAACAGAGCGGCGGACAAGGAGTCGGCGCGGCAGTCGGCGCGTCGGGTCGGTTTGCGCTATGTGTCCGACGCTCAGCCGGGGATCTACCGCGAACGTGCGGGCGCCCGCTTTCGCTATCGGGATGCCCGCGGCCGTCTCATACGCGACCCCGACGTTGTGCGGCGGATTCGGGCGCTGGTGATCCCGCCTGCGTGGACCGACGTCTGGATCTGCGCCGATCCCGACGGTCATGTCCAGGTCACCGCGCGCGATGCCAGGGGACGCAAGCAATATCGTTATCACCCGCTGTGGCGCAAGGTCCGCGACGAGAACAAGTACGAGCATTTGATCTCATTCGGCGAGGCCCTGCCTTCCATTCGCCGCCAGGTCGCGCGCGATCTAGCTCTGCCCGGCTTGCCCCGGCAAAAAATCCTGGCCACGATCGTGAGGTTGCTGGAAACCACAATGATGCGAGTCGGCAACGAAGAGTACGTCCGCAGCAACGGCTCCTTCGGTCTGACCACCCTGCGCGACAAGCACGTGCGCATCGAAGGGCAGCGTTTGGCGTTCCGGTTCCGCGGCAAGAGCGGGGTACAGCATTCTGTCGAATTGAACGATCGGCGCCTGGCCCGGATCGTCGCGCGCTGCCGCGAATTGCCCGGGTATGAGTTGTTTCAGTATCTGGACGAAGAAGGCAATCGCCGCGCGATCGATTCTCAAGACGTCAACGAGTATCTGCGACGGGTTTCCGGGCGCGATTACACGGCCAAGGACTTTCGCACCTGGACCGGCACCTTGCTGGCTGCGCTGGCGTTGCGCGAGTTCGAGAAATTCGATTCCCATGCGCAGGCAAAACGCAACCTGGTGCGGGCCATCGAATCCGTAGCCGCGCGGCTTGGCAATACGCCATCCATATGCCGCAAGTGCTACATCCATCCGGCCATCATGGAATCGTATCTCGAAGGGTCCATGCTCGAGGGGCTCGAACGGCGTGCCGAACAAGGGCTCACTGAGGACCTTCCCGACCTGAATGCAGAAGAGGCGGCCGTGCTGGCGCTGTTGCAGCAACGTCTGCAACGCCAGCCGGTCAAGCCGGGCAAGGCAAAGCGCAGCCAGAGGACGGCCGCCGTCAGGCGCAAGGCCGGCGTCGACCGAACAGTCTCGGTCCGGGCGCAGCCTCAGTCAGTAATGTAGCGCGAGACCGGCGTCGACACCGTTACGGACTGCGTCGACCCAGGTACGGATTGCGGCTCCCGGAACGCCCCATTGGTCCCCCGATGCACTCGCGCGCTGTTCGGTTGATTCAACGCTGCGGCATCTTTGCGGCAGACCAGCAAGACCTCGTCCACGCCGGCACCATCGATCATGCCGGATTGCATCGACAATTTCTTCTGAAAGCGCATACCCAGTGGCACCATCACCCGGTTATACAGCCACATAGCCCGCTCTCGGTGGTGCGTGAGCCACCACATGCCCAGGTCGACCACACGCGAGGAGCTGGGCTGCATGCCATAAACCGCACTGCTTTGCACGACGAGACCGTGTTCGAGTAGCTTGTTCAGCAGACGCATCGGTTCGTAGCGGCGGCAATGGCCGACCAGATCGTCGAAGGGTGTCCAGCGTGAAGGATGCAACGGTACGGCCATAACGACAATTCCGTCTGCCATGCAAACACGCGCCAGTTCCGACAAGGCTGCATCTTCGTCGTCAACATGTTCGATGATATCGAAGGCGCACACCAGATCGAATTTATCCGCGCCAAATGGTAGTGACGTGATGGTTGCGACACTGACGCTTGCTGCACGGGAGCGCAGTTTCTGAACCGCAGGCACGCTCAGATCGGCGAAATGGGTGCCTTCCACTGGCAGTCGCGGCCGCAATCCGGGCGCCACCTCGAGCCGACGCTGGGAATTGGCAACCAGAGCGCGGACCAGCGGCCAGGTATTGAACCGCTGCGGCTCGACCAATCGCGCGTCAATCCACAAAGCGTCGTAAAAGCGCTGGTTCGCGTCGCGCAAGGCGGTAACCGTGGGCTGGAGCGTTGACATGGTCGCGAGTGCGGTTGATCGAAGGGCGATTCTCGCATTATGAGTGCTAGCGGGGGTCGCCGGAACATTTCACGAGGCCAGCAGTCTGTTTCTTGCGGGGTTGCGCCCGCGATGTCCGAGGGCCCCGACCATGAAGCGCTTCGCTCAGCTGTATGCGGATCTCGATGCGACTACGTCAACGCGAGACAAACTTGCTGCGCTTTCCCGCTACTACGCGCTGGCGCCGGCGGCGGATGCCGCCTGGGCAACGTACTTCCTGGCCGGGGGCAAACCGCGACGGGTCGTGCCCTCAGCGCTGCTGCGGGAGATCGCGATGCGCGTGGCGGGGCTCGATGCCTGGTTATTCGAGGAATGCCGCTCAGCGGTAGGCGATACCGCCGAAACCATATCGTTGATTCTGCCGCCACCGACACTTGACGATACATCAGGACTGGCGGAGTGGGTTGAGCAAAGGCTGGCGCCGTTGCGCGGCGCATCGCCGGCGCTGATCGAGCAGCAGTTGCGTAACTACTGGGAGCGCCTCGGCACGCGCGAGCGCTTCTTGCTCGGCAAGCTCATCGGCGGGGAATTTCGGGTTGGCGTATCTCGGCTTCTGGTACAGCGCGCCCTGGCCGCGCACAGCGGCCTCGACACTAAGACCATAGCGCAGCGCATGATGGGCTATACCGATGGCATGGCGGCTCCCACTGCACAACGGTATGCGGCTTTGATCGACGCGGCCTCGGCGCATCGGCCGGGCGGTCAGCCTTATCCATTTTTCCTCGCGCATCAGCTCAACGAACCGGTTCACACACTCGGGGACATCGGGCACTGGATGGCCGAATGGAAGTATGACGGCATTCGCGCGCAGGTGATGCGCCACGGCAGCGCATGGGTGTGGTCGCGAGGTGAAGAGTTGATCACCGAGCGCTTTTCGGAGATTGCGGCAATCGCCCAGGCCTTGCCCGACTCCACGGTCATCGATGGGGAAATCGTGATCGGACAGGCAGAGCATCCGCAGCCTTTCGCCTTGTTGCAACAGCGCATCGGGCGCAAGAAGCTCACGGCGAAATTGCTTGCGCAGGCACCTGCGAGCCTTATCGCATACGATCTTCTGGAGGAGGGTGGAGCCGACCTGCGGGCGCTGCCGCAGCGCGAACGCCGCCGGCGCCTGGAAAGTCTTGTCGCGCAGACGCTGGCCAAAGTACCGGGGTTGCGCCTGCAACTCTCCCCGTTAATTCACGCATCGAACTGGGAAGAACTCGCTGCGCTCAGAGCGCAAAGCCGCGCGCGCGGCGTGGAAGGCCTGATGCTCAAGCACGCCTCATCCTCCTATGGAGCCGGGCGCACCAAGGATGGCGGGACGTGGTGGAAATGGAAGATCGATCCGTACAGCGTCGACTGCGTGCTGGTTTATGCCCAGCGCGGCAGCGGCCGCCGCGCCAGCCTTTATACCGATTTCACCTTCGCCGTGCGCGACGGTCCGGAACTTGTGCCCTTTGCGAAGGCCTATTCCGGTCTGACCGACGACGAGTTCAACGCGGTCGACGCAATCATCCGCCGCACCACGATCGAGAAATTCGGTCCGGTGCGCAGCGTGAAGCCAACGCTTGTGTTCGAACTGGGTTTCGAAGGCATCCAGCGCAGCAACCGGCACCGATCGGGCATCGCCGTGCGGTTTCCGCGCATGTTGCGCTGGCGCAGGGACAAGAGCGTCCACGAGGCAAACACGCTTGCAGATCTCAAGGAACTTTTGCCTGACATGGGGAACGAACAGCATGACCTTCGACCAACCTGACTCTTGGAACGCATCGCCAGCACGACGCAGGCGCATGTGCGGGCTGCTTGGCAAGATTGCCGCGATGCTTGTGCTTGCCGGAGGCATCACGGCACACGCCGATGAATCAACAGGCGATGCCGCCGCGTCCCTGAATGAACAATACTCCGCCCTGCGCGACAAGCTCAAGCACAATGGTTTCGACAAGCCGCTGTATCTCGAGTCGACCGACAAAGATGGAAAACTAAAGGCGCACGTCTATGCGGTGCTGGACCAGTCGTATGCGACCGTGCGCTCGGAACTCCAGCGGCCGGAGCGGTGGTGCGACATCCTGATCCTGCACCCGAACACGAAATATTGTCGACCGCAGGTTGAGCATGCTGGAACGGCGTTGAACGTCGCCATCGGCCGCAAATCGGCTCAGCAACTGGAGCAGAGTTATCGCGTGCATTTTGCGTTTGACGTTCAATCGGTTGATGAGCACCACCTTGGTGTATTCCTGCAAGCCGGGAAGGGTCCTTTCGGAACCCGCGATTACCGAATCCTGCTCGAAGCGGTGCCTTTACCGACGGGTCAAACCTTCATTCATTTCGCCTACTCCTATGCCTACGGGACAGCCGCGAAGCTCGCATTGCTGGCGTATCTCAACACGAAGGGCAGCAGCAAGGTGGGATTCACGGTGACCGGCCGCGACGAGAATGGACAGCCGGCGTATATTCGCGGCCTGCGCGGGTTGATCGAGCGTAACGTCATGCGTTATTACCTTGCCATCGATGCGCACTTCGGGGCGCTTTCGGCGCCGGCAACCGCGCGCGTGGACAAGCGCTTGAATGATTATTACGCGGCGACGGAATCCTATGCGCGGCAGCTTCATGAAAGCAACCGGCATGACTATGTCGCGTTGAAGCGCAAGGAGCACGCGCGTCAACAATTGCCGCTTTAACCGAAACCGCGCGTCGGACGTGGGATAGGTCGGGCAAGGACCGAAGGGCGTCAGGCGTTGGCCCGCACCCAGTTCGCGATCGCCGTAGCGCCCATGGCACCCGACTGTCGGGCAATCTCGCGACCGCCGCGAAACAGCGCCATGGTGGGGATGCTCCGGATGTTGAAGCGGTGGGCAAGTTTTTGCGCAGCCTCGGTGTTGACCTTGACCAGACGCACACGCGGTTCGAGAAGGGTGGCTGCCCTTTCGAATTCGGGGGCCATCGACCGGCACGGGGCGCACCACGGGGCCCAAAAATCCACGACGACGGGCAGATCGTTGCTCGCGATATGGCGTTCAAAACCGGTTTCGTCGAGATCGACCGGATGACCATCGAACAAAGCGTGATGGCACTTGCCGCATCGTGGACCGGATGTGGTGCGTTCATGGGGAACGCGATTGGTCGTATGACAATGCGGGCAAACGATATGCACAAGTTCAGACATGATATTTAGCCTCGGATGCGGTTCTCCGGGAACACGCTTCCCGGCAATATGATGGCGGCAGGACAGTTCTTAAAGGCCTTGCAACAAGTTTTCCGCAAGTGGCGTTTGGGAACGCGAGGCTGGCGGCGGCCGGCAGTGTGCATGGGCCGAACGGCGCACGGCGAACGCGCCCGCCGACACTCTCAGTCGGTCCATAAGCGTATAGCTTTACGCTTCCGGGATTCCTGGCGCTGCGAGGCGGGCGACTGCAGGACAGCACGCTTGACGCCAGATACTGTCGGAGCGCTGATGTCGCATCACACATAGCTTAGTTCCGCATTCATGGCTGCTTCGTCGGGGTCGATCGATCCTTTGCGCGCGCTGCAATCCGTACTCGATCCGCATGGGCCGGTAGCGCAAGCTATTGCCGATTCGGCATGGTTGCTGTTCGTGGGGGCGGCCGTGATCTTCGTGCTCGTGCTGGCGCTCGCGGCCTGGGCGATATTTGCGCCGCCCGCGCGACGCACATGGCTGGCAAGCGCGGGATTCGTCATTGCCGCAGGCATTGTCTTTCCGGTGCTGGTGCTCGGGTCGCTGCTGATCTACTCGTTTCTGTACCGCGACGCGGTGGAAGGCGCCGAAGGTTCATTGCGCATCGACGTCGTGGGACATCAGTGGTGGTGGCAGGTACGCTATTTCAATCCCGCCGGGGAGCTTGAGTTCGAAACCGCAAACGAGATTCGTCTTCCGGTGGGCAAGCCCGTTGCCCTGCAGCTGAGTACGGCGGACGTGCTGCATAGCTTCTGGGTACCCAATCTTGCCGGCAAACTCGACATGGTGCCCGGCCGTGTCAATCGCTTGAGGCTTCAAGCCGACCGCGCCGGCCTGTTTCGCGGACAGTGTGCGGAATATTGCGGCAGCGCGCACGCATTGATGGCGTTGTATGTCGTCGCTCAGGACGCCGCAGATTTCGACGAGTGGAGGGCTCGGCAGCGTAAGCCAGCCGCGGCTTCCAATGCGGTCTTCATGGCGCGTTGCGCGGCTTGCCACACCGTGCGCGGCACCAGCGCAAGCGGCGCGCTTGCTCCGGACCTGACCCATATCGGGAGCCGCCTGTCACTCGGCGCCGGACTCCTGCCCAATACCCCGGAAGCGCTCGCACGCTGGCTGAGCTCCACGCAGCACCTGAAGCCCGGCAGTCTCATGCCTACCATCGAAGGGCTCGACGAGTCCGGATGGCGCAGCCTGCTCGCTTATCTGGAGGCTCTCCAATGAGCGGATTGCCCAATGCGCTGCCACGTCCGCCAGGCGAGTTCGAGGCGTTGAAGAAGGTTTGGGCAAGACCCAAGGGCTTTCGCGTCCTCACCGAATACAACAACACTTTCATTGGCGGGCTGTACGTCGCGACGGCATTTCTGTTCTTTCTGCTATCAGGCCTGCTGGCGCTGGTCATGCGCGCTCAACTAGCGGTGCCGGAAAACGACCTCGTCGGCCCCGATCTGTACAACCAGCTGTTCACCATGCATGGAACAGTCATGATGTTCCTGTTCGCTGTGCCGGTTGTCGAAGCGATGGGCATCGTGCTGCTGCCCAATATGCTCGGCGCGCGTGACATGCCTTTTCCGCGATTGTCCGCCTATGCTTACTGGGCCTACGCGATCGGCGGGCTCGTGTTCTTCACGAGCATTTTCTACGATGCAGCGCCGGACGGGGGCTGGTTCATGAATCCTCCGCTGACCAATTCGACTTTTTCACCCGGCATCAATCAGGATTTCTGGTTGCTCGGAATTGGGTTCATCGAAATCTCCGCCATCGCAGGCGCGGTCGAGATCATCGTGGGTATACTGCGTACACGCGCGCCCGGCATGACACTTGATCGCATGCCGGTGTTCGCATGGGCCATGCTCGTCTTTGCGCTCATGGTGGTATTCGCCTTTCCGGCCGTGATACTGGCGACGACGCTGCTTGAGCTCGAGCGCGCGTTTGGTTGGCCCTTTTTCGCCGCCGCGCAAGGCGGCGATCCACTTCTGTGGCAGCACCTGTTCTGGTTCTTCGGCCATCCGGAGGTCTATATCATTTTCCTGCCGGCCGCGGGAATGGTGTCCATGATGGTTCCGGTCATGGCCCGCACGCCCCTGCAAGCGTACCCGCTGGTGGTGTTAGCGCTCGCCGGGACCGGATTCCTGAGTTTCGGGCTCTGGGTTCACCACATGTTCGCAACCGGCATCCCACGGCTGTCATTGTCCTTCTTCGAGGCCGCGAGCATGGCGGTGGCCATCCCGGCCGGTATTCAGATCTTCGCCTGGATCGCAACCATCGCGAAAGGGCGCCTGCGCCTCACGACGCCTTCGCTGTTCGTGCTCGGTTTCTTCGTCAACTTCGTGCTCGGCGGTCTGACGGGTGTGATGGTTGCCGTGATCCCGTTCGACTGGCAGTTGCACGACACCTACTTCATCGTTGCGCACCTGCACTACGTGTTGATTGGAGGAATGGTGTTCCCGCTGTTCGCGGCCTTCTACTACTGGACGCCTTTCATGAGCCGTAATGCGCTTTCCGAGCGCGTCGGCCGCTGGGTCTTCGGTCTGATATTCATCGGCTTCAACGTGACCTTTTTTCCGATGCACATCATGGGGCTTGCCGGCATGCCGCGCCGCGTATACACGTATGCGCAAAACATGGGGCTCGACGCTCTCAACCTGGTCTCCACCGCCGGTTCATTCATGATAGCAGCCGGCGTACTCGTATTCCTGATCGATGTGGCACGCCGCTTCCGTCCCTCAAGCGAAAATAATGCGGGCAATGTCTGGGATGCGGGCACGCTCGAGTGGCTGCCGAACGGGCCCTACGGGACACGCAGCATTGCCATTGTCTCGAGTCGCGAACCTTTGTGGGACCAGCCGGGTCTCGCGCGCGATGTCGAGGACGGCCGCTACTATCTGCCGGGGACGACAACCGGCAAGCGCGAAGCACTCATCACGAGTGCTCTCGAAGGGCGGCCGCAGTATGTATTGCAGATGCCCTGGCCGGGGTGGTCGCCTTTTGTCGCGGCAGTTTTCACCGCCGCGTTCTTCCTGCTTCTGACCGTTAAATGGGTTGCGCTGTCGGCACTCTGTGGCGTCATCGCGATCGTGGCCGTTTTGCGCTGGGCGTGGGAACTCGATCCAGGGCCGACCCATGCGAGCGTGGATATCGGGGGCGGCCTGCGGGTGCCGGTGCACGCCACGGGTCCGGCGTCCCACTCGTGGTGGGCCGTTACGATTCTGCTGCTGGTCGCCACTTCGCTTTACGGCTGCGCGCTGTTCTCTTATTTGTATTTATGGACCGTATCGCCGCACGCCTGGCCGTCGGCGGCTGCGCTTCCAGAGCTTGGGTATCCATTGGGGATAGCGGGGCTGCTCTGTGTGGCAAGTGTCGCCGTTGAATGGGGAGGGCGGCGTTTGGCCAGGTCCGGTAAACCCGACGGCGCGCTGCTCCTCGCGCTGCTTGCCCTCGCGCTGGCGTTCGCGCTGGATTGTGTCGCGCACAGGGGACTTTCGCCTGCCTCGTCGAGCTATGCGGCCATCGTCGCTCTGTTGATTTCTCTGGAGGGTTTCTTTGTCGTGGTGGTTGCGTTTATCGGGATCTTCACGGTGGCGCGAAGTCGAGCCGGCCTGCTCAATGCGCAGCGGCGAGCAAGTTTTGACACCGCGCGGCTGCTGCTGCATTACACGGTGGCGCAATCCCTTGCCGGCCTCGCGATAATCCATGGCTTTGCGCGGCTGGTCGGATAATGGGCAACCTCGTGCGCATGTTTTCAGCCGCTATCGTGTGGGGGATGCATTTCATGGTGCTGTATGCGTTCACGGCGTTTGCCTGCGCGCGCGATGTCAAGCAGGCGCTGCCCTACGTATTGGGCAGCGCCACGCTCGCCGCGCTGGGTGTGCTCGCGGTGATTATCGCGCGGGCTTATCCGCAACGTGCGCAGTTCGTTGCCGGAATGACGATCGCGATGGGCGCGCTCGCCGTGGTGGCGATAGTGTTCAGCAGTCTTGCCTTCACAATGGTACCGGCGTGTCGATAAGCTCATTTGTCTTCAGCATCCATCCCGCCGGGGCACCGCGTGATGCCGCTGCAGACGCGCGGCCGCCACGTCGTCTCTGGCAACGTGATCGCGCGTCCGTCAGGCGGGCCGCGGCCGCGACGGTCCTGCTGGGGTGCGCCTTGCTGGGCGGCTGCGAGTCAGGGCAGTCAGCTTCCGCAAGCCAGAGCGATCAAGGCCAATTGTTGCTGCGCCAGTTCGGTTGTGGAAGCTGTCATCGCATCCCCGGTGTCGCGACGGCTGAAGGCGTCGTTGGCCCGCCGCTTGCGGGTGTGGGCCGCCGCGCTTACCTGGCGGGTGTCGTGCCCAACTCGCTGGAGAATATGGCGCAATGGATACGCGCGCCTCATGCCTACAAGCCCAACACGACCATGCCGGATCTGGGTGTCACGCACGCCCAGGCGCACGCCATGGCGGCTTACCTGCAGGAGCTTCGATGAAGCGGCTGTTGCTAGGCATCGGCATCCTGGTCGCGCTGGCCGCGGCCGCCGCCGTCGGCGTGTACTCGGGCTGGTATGACATCTCGGCATCCCGCGCGCACCTGCAATCGACCTACTGGTTGCTTGAGACGGGAATGCGGCGCTCGGTGCGCGTGCAAGCACGGGATATTGCCATGCCTTCACCCGCAGACCGCGCCACAGTCCTGCAAGGGCTGGCCCTTTACCGTCTCCATTGCGTTGCTTGTCATGGCGCGCCCGGCGTTGCACCCGAACCGTTCGCACTTGGCATGGCACCGGCGCCCGCCAATCTCGTGCATGCCGCCCGAGTCTGGACGGCGGGCGAATTGTTCTGGGTGCTCAAGCACGGAATCAAGATGTCAGGCATGCCGGCGTGGGAATTTCGGCTTAATGAAGATCAGATCTGGGCGATCGTGGCGTTTGTCAAAACATTGCCTGACGTTTCGCCCCGACAGTACGCGGCGCTGGAGGCCCCCGCAGTACAAATCGTTGATGATGCGATTGCCCCGCCGGATGCGCGTCGTGGTAAGCGCGCCATCTATCAATACGGGTGCAGCACGTGTCATTCGATTCCGGGAGTCACAGGCGCCAATGCGCCAGTAGGACCACCTCTGGAGGGCATCGGCTCCCGTACCATGATCGCGGGCGTACTGGTCAACACGCCCGATAACCTGGCGCGATGGCTGCGCGCGCCAGGTGAGATCAATGCGCACAGCGCGATGCCCCATCTTCGCGTCAAAAAGCACGACGCGCAGCATATGGCCGCTTATCTCGCGACGCTCAAATAATTACTGCGTCCCCCGCGTCGCGGTCTCACGCAAACTTATGGCATTGCCCTGAGCATCGGCACGTAATCCTTGCTTGCCGATATGCTGTTGTGATCGGCGCCACGCAGTA
>CBDDRM010000051.1:0-35083 GCA_965233135.1 uncultured bacterium
TAGGGGCTAGGGGCTAGGGGCTAGGGATAGAGTGTAAACCTTCCTCTTGCCTCTTAGCCGTCCTCCTGCAGGCGTTCGTATTCGGCGATGACTTGTGCACCCAGCAAAAGCAACGTTGCGCCGATCTCGAAGATCAGCAACACGACGATCACGCTGGCAAATGATCCGTAGACCACGCCGACGTTGGAGATCGAACCAAAGTACCAGGCGAGACCATGACGGATCGCTTCCCAGAGGATTCCAGCGACGGTGCCGCCCATCAGCGCGTGGCGCAACGACAACCGGCCGAGGGGCATGATCAGATAGATCGACGCGATCAGGATGATTTCGATCAATACGCCAATGGCGTAGAGCAGGAAGGCCGATACGCCGCCGAGCGACCACTCATAGCCCAGAACGACGATGCTCTCCTGACCGATCGCATCCAGGCTGGCCTGAATCAGCGTACCCACCACCATTGCCAGGCCGAGAAACAGGATATAGCCGAACGGAATCATTGCGGACACCAGAAAGTGCCGCTTTTGCACGGCGAGCCGGTGCATGAAAATCACCGACATGGCACTTTCGAGCACGGTGAACGCCAGCGAGCTGAAGACCAGCATCGTTGCCAGCAGTATCCAGCCCAGCGACATGCGCGCTTCCAGAAACAACACGAGTTCTTCCAGGACCGCTTGCGACTGTCCCGGCGCCACCCACTCCAGCGCCCGCGCCAGCGTCGTGAGCAATTCCGCCTGATCGATAAAATGCGAAAGCGCGATGACCATCAAGATCAGCAGCGGGATAATCGACAGCAGGGCGTAATAGGCGACCGCACCGGCCAGCAGCAATCCCTGGTTCGCGCGAAAGGCGTGCAGCACCTGCAAGGCGAAGCGGGCAGGATGCTTTGCGACCTGCGAGACATGGCCGAAATGTGGCGTCATCGTGTTGGGCGCAAAACTAGGACGCGGACCGATGCAATACTCGGGACTCCGCTGTGACCGGCTGGGGGTTAGGTCCGCGCTGCACTTCGAACATCGGCAGGCAAAGTTGATCGTGTTCTTCGGCCTGCCCGCTGTCTACCGGCCGGTTTGAAGCATCCAGTTTGCATAATCCGCCCGCTCGCACGCCCATCAGGCGAAGGGGTTGCTCGAGCAAGGCCTTGCCGACGCAACGCCCGGCGGTGCGGCGAATGACCCGGGCGTCGTACGTGTGCGACTCGAGCGTCAGTTCGCGGGTTACGATGCGAAAATCGTCGAAGCGCAGTTTCACGCCTATGGTCTTGGCCGCGTAACCCTTGCGCTGCAGGTCCGCGGCCAGTTGTTCGCACAGGCGCACGAAAATCGCCCGCAATGCTGCGCGATCCTCCCCGGCATGCAGATCCCGATCGAAAGTTGTTTCACGGCTGATCGACTTCGGCTCGCTGTGCGTGACTACCGCGCGATCATCCCGACCGTTCGCAGCGGCATGCAGCCAGCTGCCGTACTTCGAACCGAACTGCGTAACGAGCCAGGCGGACTCGGCGGCCGCGAGCTGGCCGATGGTACGAATGCCGAGTGATTCGAGTTTGGCGCTGGCTTTCGGCCCGATGCCATTGATGCGCCGCGCGGGAAGCGGCCAGATGCGCGACGGCATGTCCGCGTGCGTAAGAATGGTCAATCCGTTGGGCTTGTCCAGATCGGAACCGATTTTGGACAATAATTTGTTGGGTGCCACGCCGATCGAACAAGTCAGGCCGGTGGCGAGATAGACCCGCGCCTTGATGCGCTCAGCCAGGGCGCGCACCCCGGCAAACGGATCTTCCTGCTTGACATCCAATGCGCCGGGTACCTCGGTCAGATCGAGATATATTTCGTCGATTCCCCGGTCCTCGATATGCGGAGCGATTGCTGCGACCGCGGCCTTGAACAGGCGCGAGTATTTGCGGTACTCGTCGAAATCCGCCGGAAGCAGCAGGGCGTCGGGCGCCAGAAGCGCTGCCTTCATCAGCCCCATGCCGGAATGGACCCCCAGCGCGCGCGCTTCATAGGTTGCCGTGGTGACCACCCCGCGTCCAGCGTAAGTCCGAAGCGCGGGGAAGCGCCGGGTTCCCTGCGCATCGCGGTCCGAGGGTTGTGCCCGCCTTCCCCCGACTACCATTGCCCTGCCGCGCAGTTCCGGGTAGCGCAACAGCTCTACGGAGGCATAGAAGGCATCCATGTCCAGATGGGCGATCCAGCGGCAAGGCATGCAGATTTCCTCGAATTTTCGCTACGATAGGGGATCGGCAGCACGCCATTCTACTGCCCCGCTATGCGCGGCCTTTGGAAGGATGCGAGAATAACGCCATGAATACACCCATGACCCCCATACCGCCCCGCCGCCGTTTGCAGGAGTTGCTGGCCATTCCCGAGCGCCAGCGCACCGACGAGCAGTGGGATGAGATCAACGAGTTGGAAATCAAGCTGGCCTCCGCCAATCGGGAGGATGCCCCCGACCCCAATGCGCGCCGCGATACCCCCCACAACACCAACAATCAGTCGCGGCGCAATCGCCCGCCCGGGGGAGGCCAACAGGGCAAACGCCCGCCCCGGAAATTTCATAAGAAACCCGGCCAGGGCCAAGGCTGAATATCGGGCGGGCGTCTCGAGAGCGCCCGTTTCAGCCGGGCGTTGCCAGGCCCCGCTCGCCTAGCGCTTGAGCGGAAAGAAAGAAACCGGCGTCATCAAGCGGTTCTCCTGGGCTTCGAGCGCCCCGAGTTTGGCACTTTCCTCCATGAACGCCATCCAGTCCGGATCGGCCATCATCGCTGCCCGTCGCCTGGCGCGGTCAGCCGCGTCTTCGTAAGCCCAGATGTGAATGTACTGGTTGACGTTGCCGGTTTCGGTTACGAGGTAGGCAAATGGCTGGCCGAGATGCCTGGTTTGCGGACCTTTGCCGAGTTTTTCGTACAACGCGAGATGTTTCTTGATGGTGCCGGGGCGGCACGTGTAAGTACGGACGTCAAGC
Organism: uncultured bacterium; assembly: GCA_965233135.1. GTDB lineage: Bacteria > Pseudomonadota > Gammaproteobacteria > Burkholderiales > JACQAP01 > JACQAP01. The sequence goes on from CBDDRM010000051.1 coordinate 2,965, forward strand.
AGCATGATCCCTCCTGTTCAATCAATAAAAAAGGTAGTTTTTCCCTCAGGCCAGCAGCATCCGGCACGCGATGGCGATGCCTTCCGCGCTCATGCCGTACTTCGCGCGCAATGGTCCCGTCGGACCGACCACTGCGAAAGTGTCGGGCATGCCGACCATGCGCATGCGGGTCGGATGTTCTACCGCTAGAAGCTCGGCGACCAAGCCGCCGAGTCCGCCGGTCAGGTGATGCTCTTCCGCAGTGACGATTCCGCGCGTCTGAACCGCAGCCGCAAGCACCGCGTCACGATCGAAGGGTTTGATAGAACTCATGTTGAGCACGCGCACACCGATACCCTCTTTCTTCAGCGTGTCAGAAGCACGAACCGCCAGATCCACCATTGCGCCGCAGGCCAGTACGGCCACATCATTGCCGGGGCGTAGTTGCGCGGCTTTGCCCAGAAGAAAGGGCACCTGCAGATCCGTTACCGGCGGCTCCTCCGCGCGGCCGCCCAGCCGCAGATAAACCGGACCGTCGATATCGAGCGTTGCGAGCGCAGCCTGATAGGCCTCGTTGACGTCCGCAGGCACGATGACCGTCATGTTCGGAAGGCTTCGCATCAGCGCGAGATCTTCAAGTGAGTGATGCGTGCCGCCCGCCACGCCCAGCGATATGCCGCTGGCGGCTGCACCGATGACGACGCGCTGGTTGGCGTATGCGACATCGTTGCGCACCTGCTCCATGCTTCGCGCGGAAATAAACGGCGCATAGGCACATACATAAGGACGCAATCCGGTGGTCGCCATGCCCGCCGCCGCTCCGACAACATTCTGTTCCGCAATGCCCAGTTCGATGAATCGGTCGCGAAATCGCTCGATATAAGGTCGAATGCCGAGCAGATCCTGGGTATCGGCGGATACGACAACCGCCCGCGGCTCACGGGCACCGATTTCCAGCAGGGCCTGGCCGAACGCCAGTCGGGTCTGGTTGGCCGACTTGATGCGCCACTCTGCAGGGGACATATCGGCCGCGTTCATCCTTGCCCCAGTTCGGCCAAGGCCTTGGCGTAGAGCTCGTCATTCACCGAATTGCTGTGCCAGACATAAGTATCCTGCGCGAAACTCACGCCTTTGCCCTTGATGGTATGCGCGATCAACGCGCTCGGCCGATGAGCGTCCAGCGGTGGCGCATCGAGCGCATCGACCACCTCTTTCATGTCGTGGCCGTCGAACTCCCGCACCACCCATCCGAAGGCGCGCCATTTGTCGGCCAACGGCCCCACGCCGATGACTTCGTCCACACGACCGCTCTGACAGATTTTGTTGAAGTCGATGATGGCCGTCAGATTCGAAAGCTGATAGTGCGACGCCGCCAGCGCCGCCTCCCAGTTCGAGCCTTCATGCAATTCGCCATCACCGATCATGACGAACGTATGGAAGGACTTCTTCTGGATGCGCGCCCCAAGCGCCATGCCCATTGCCACCGAGAGTCCGTGCCCCAGTGCCCCGGTGCACATCTCGACGCCCGCAACCTTGATATCCGGGTGCATGCCGAAAGGCGATTCGAACGCATAAAACTTGTCGAGAACAGCATTTTCGATGAAACCGGCCTGGGCGAGTACAGCGCCCAGTGCGGCGTTGGCGTGGCCCTTGGACAGGACGAAGCGGTCGCGCTCCGGCCACCTGGGTTCTTTCGGCCTGATATTGAGTCGATGAAAATAAAGCGCAGCCAGGATGTCTGCCGCCGAACAGGAGCCCCCTATGTGCCCGCCGCCGCCGGCGCGAACGGCGCGCCAGATGTCGCGCCGTACCTGTCGGGCCGCCACTTCCAGCCGTTGAATCAGGGAATCTCTGGATTCGCTCATGGCTGCTCGCTCGCGGCTGTCACCGCGGCGCCCCTCGGGAAATATTTGTTGTTGTCGCCGGATGGTAGCCGAAAAAACAGGACTGGGTGCTGAGGACTCGAGTAATGACTGATGCAAGAGCCTGTTCGCGCTGGCAATGCGTTGGGGTTCGCCGTTAATTAGTCTTCAGTCCCCGGCACTCAGCATTCTCTCTTACGCCATGCGGCTGATGCGCTCGTTCGACAGGGCGAGCCGATCGGCCAGCGTGCGCAGCAGCGCTTTGACGAAGCGGCGCTGGCAGCGTTCGCTGAGCGCTTCGAGATTCTCCCGCGGGAACTCCACGACCACCGAATCCACGGTGGTCTCGACCGTTGCCTGGCGGGCAACGGGACGGCCATGGATGAATGGCTGCTCCCCAAACCACTCGCCTCGGGTCAGCACGTTCAGCAGGCGGCCTTGCAACGTGACTTTTGCCTCGCCGCTGGCCAGCAGAAACATGCTCTCGCCCGGTTCGCCTTCCCTGACCAGCGTCTGATAGGACGGCCGCCGCGACCAGAGGCCCGCACGCGCAAACTCCCAGATCTCCGCATCATCGAGTTCCGCGAGCATCGGGCGACTCTTGAGCGCCATGAACCGCTCGCTGTCGGGAATGATTTTGTCGTACTGACTCAGCCGACCGGCCTTTGCCAGATCGAGCGCGAATTCGGCCCAGTTGGCGTAGCGGTCGCCCGGCGCCTTCTGCAGTGCCCTCATGACGATTTCGCCCAGATTGCCGGGCAGATCGGGGCGGACGCGGGCAAGCGGCGCGGGATCGATCGAGACCAGGTTGCGCAGCACCTGGCCGGCGTTGTCGCCGACAAATGGCCGCCGGCCCGCCAGCATCTCATAGAGCACGACGCCCAGCGAAAACATGTCGCTCTGATGGGTCAACTCCTGTCCGGCTGCCTGTTCCGGAGACGTATAGTAGGGCGATCCCGCATCCAAGATCTGCGAATGCGTCGCATTGCGAATGAAGGCAATGCCGAAGTCCGAAATCTTGACCTGGGTCTGCGCCGTGCGCAGGATGTTTCCGGGTTTGATGTCGCGATGAATGACATCATTGCGAAACGCATAATCGAGTGCCCCCGAACACTTGAAGCCAATCTCTATGATTTCGGCCACCGGGAGCAGGTCCTCGGGTCGCGTGAACTGTTCCAGGCTGCCGCCGGGAACGAATTCGGTGACGACATAGCTCATCGTGTCGTCCGAGCAAGCGTCCAGGATCAGGGCAATATGCGGATGCCAGAGCCGCCCCGCCAGCGCGGCCTCGGTCAGAAATTGCGAGCGCGCAAAACTGGCATCGTCCAGAGACGTGCCAGTTTCATAGAATTTCAGCGCGACCTGGCGCCCGGAAAATTCGTCTATTGCCAGATAAACGCTGCCGGTCGCCCCAGCACCGAGCTTCTTCATCAACAAATACTTGCCGATACGCTTGTGCATACGTGCCGCGGAGACTGTCGATATGGGCCATTGTAGCGCCGCCCGATCGGATCGATCCCCCGCGCAATTGAAACGGGCACCCGAAAGTGCCCGTTATCGATTTGCGGCCGCATGGGCCGACATGCAGATCGTTCCCTTATTTTGCGTGCCCGTGACCGACCAAGGACATTGCTTCGCTGCCGGTCAGCATGAAGGAGGTCGCTCCCAACGCGAAGGGCCTGGACAGGATTTGGCCGATCTGGCGGCGCAGCAAATCCTTGGCGGGCGACTTGATCATGACGGAATACATGGGCGGTTTGCCATGCAAAGGGATCAAGTCGACCCGGAACGGCACGTGCGTGGTATCGCCCGCCACATTGGCGATGTTCGTCAGGCAGGTCAGCAATTCGGATTGGGTCGGGTATTCATTCATGACGGGTTCACGGTTCGGGGGAAGAAGCGGCCGGACGTCGACGCGGTGCGCCGATGGCGACTCAGCCTTTGCGGATGTTGGACATGATAACCCGACTTTAGTGCTGCGCCGCATTAGGGTTGTCGACGCTGGCCCAGCCAGGCTGGAACGAGTAGCATGGTTTGGCTCGTCGTCAGCTTGTCAAACCAGCCTTTACAAAAAATGGAGGAGCGTATGGCCAAGAAAGACTCGGCAGAGCCCATCTACAGAATTGTCGAAGTCATTGGTACGAGTTCGAAATCGTGGGAAGACGCCGCCATGAATGCAGTGAGCGTGGCTGCCAAATCCCTGCGCGATCTGCGCATAGCCGAAGTGGTCAAGATGGACATGAAAGTCGACGATGGCAAGATCGTCGCCTTTCGCACCCGAGTATTGCTGTCATTCAAATACGAAGCTTGACGGCGCATTAGCTCGATCAGGATATCGAAAACGAAACGGGCGCCCCGCGCGCCCGTTTCTCAGCAACGCCCGTTGCCGTCACATCTCATTGCCCTTGTCCTTCGCTTTGCGGATGCATTCGCGCAGCGCTTTATCGTCCAGCGACTCTTCGTCGCATTTTTTCAGCTTCGCGAATAATTCCGGATCGTCCGCTTCGGCCTGCGCATCGCGGCTGGTTTCTCCGCCTACATTAGCATTCGCGTCATTACTCTGTTGTCCTTGGGGCTGCGCCTGCGTCTGGTTGTCGCGGCTATGCTGCGAATCACCCTCGTGGTGAGCAGCAGAGGCCATACCGCTTAGCCCAAGCGCCACGCTTGCCAACAATGCTGATAACAATTTATTCATGAAATTTCCTCGCAAGTTAAGCTTCATTCAGACAAAGAACCAAAAGAAAGCGGCCGATCACGGCCGCTTCGCCCACGCCAGCCCCTACATCTGGCCGGCTTGCTTCTTGGCAGCGCTCATGCAGTCGTCTTTCTGTTTGCCGCTCATCGAATTGCATTTCATTCTGGCAATCGCCTCCTGTTCCTTCGAAGCGGGTCCACCGGCTTGACTGGCATTACTACCAGCGTTGGCCCCGGCCGACTGGCTGGAATCAGAACTAGCTCCGGCGTTTGTTCCGGCCGACTGGCTGGAATTCGCATCGGCGTTGGCCCCGGCCGACTGGCTGCTGTTCGCGCCGGCGCTTGCATCCGCGCCTGCTCGGGCGCCCGTGGACTGCCCCGTATTGCCACCCGCGCCTGCCTGACTCGACTGGTTTTGCTGACTGTCCAACTGCGCCTTGGCCCTCACGTCCGCCATGCAATCCTTCTGCTTCTGGCCGGAAAGTTTCTGGCACTTCTGCTTGGCAAGCTCGGCGTCATACGCGGATTGATTGGAGTTCCCGCCCTGGTTGCGGTCAGCGCGATTCTGGTTCTGCTGCGTTGAGTCGGTCCGATTCGTATTGGAAGCACCGCTCTGGCTCGGTTGATTGCTGTTCTGCGCGTTTTGCCCGGATTGATTCCTGGACGCATCCGGCTGCGCCTGGGTCTGGTTATCGCGGCGCTGCGAGTCGCTCTTGTCAGCTGACAGCGCGGTCGTGGCGCTGAATGTCAAGGCCGCACCGGCCAATAATGCCGTTAGCAATTTGCTCATGAGTTTCTCCTCGTGGGTTTAACAGGGATCGTTGACAACTGTGGGTGCCCGGTCCCTCACCTGGCCACCCTTCTACCGTGTGACGGTATGTCCATCGCAACACCCATGCCATCCGCTTCCACGACGCAAATCACACCGCAGCAACCGCCCGAGCGTGACACCCTCGCAAGAGCGGCAAAAATTGCATGCTCGATGGTAAGAAGTACAGCTACCGGCGTCGCCGCCATGCCGCATTACGACCGACGCCTTCGATCGTGGAGGAATAGATCCATGGGATGGGATACTTTATTCCGGGAAATCGCGGTTGCCATACCCGAACCAAGGCACAATGTGAAAACCGCCGACCCCGCACTCGCGTTTCCGCGACGCGGCAACATGAAAAATTCATTCGCCCGGCACTTGTGCCACGGATCTGACACCGCCTTTTGTGAATGGAAGCGCGCGGTCGCTCGCTTGACCGCCGGGACAATGGCGTGATCGAGGCATTGTTACTTGCGGTGACGCGCGTCACGACCATCGCCGGAGACAAAGAACTCTCCAATGCGACCGGATTTTTCTTCGAACGAGACAACCGGCTGTTTCTCGTCAGCGCCCGGCATGTGATGCGCGACGAACCCAGTGGTCATCGTCCGGATAACCTGGTGATCGATCTGCATGTGGATCCCGACAATGCCGTCGAACTCATGCGCCTGGCTGTGGCGCTGTACCGGGAAGGCGATCCCATCTGGCGCGAAGGCATCGATTCATCTGGCGAGGTCGACATTGCGGTGATCGAACTCGACCGCCGCGCATTGCCCGCCAGAACGTCAATGAAGGCGTTTACGCCAGCGCATCTGGTGAACCGCTTCGACGAGATCGAGGTGGGGACGCCGGTGCTGATCGTGGGATTTCCATTGGGCTTCCGCGATACGCTGCATCACCTGCCGGTCGCGCGTCAGGCCATAATCGCCACCTCGTTCGGCTTGCGCTTCCAGGGAGAAGGATACTTTCTCACGGACGCGCGCATGCATCGCGGCGCAAGCGGGGCGCCAGTTGTCGCACGCGCACCCTCCGCCGCGTCCGGCCGCGAGCATCTGTCCTGGCGTCTGCTGGGCGTTCATACTTCACGCATGGACGTGAACAACCGCGATCAAACGGAAGATGAGCGCCTGAACCTCAATTGCGCCTGGTACGCCGATATCATCATGACGTTAACTGAACCACCCGTAAGCGCCGACTGACGGCACGTTCTCATGCGGCGATCCCCGGTCATGCTGGAACGATTATGAAAACTGTTGCATTGCCCTCCGGTGAGATCGTCCCTGCGTTGGGACAGGGCACCTGGTTCATGGGCGACAAACGCAATCGCCGCGACGAGGAGATCGCTACCTTGCAACTCGGCCTCGATCTGGGCCTGCGGCTGATCGATACTGCCGAGATGTACGGCGAAGGCATGGCCGAGGAACTGGTGGGCAAGGCAATCGCAGGTCGCCGCGACAAGGCTTTTGTCGTAAGCAAGGTCTATCCGCACAACGCATCGCGCAAGGGCGCAGTGGCGGCGTGCGAACGGAGTCTGTCGCGTCTTGGCACCGATCGGATCGATCTGTATTTGCTGCATTGGCGCGGCAACATCGCCTTCGCCGAAACGATTGAAGCATTCATGGCATTGCAGAAGGCGGGCAAGATCCGCCATTACGGCGTCAGCAACCTGGATCTCGCCGACATGCAGGAGTGGTTCTCGGTCCCCGGCGGGGAACGCGTCGCGACGAATCAATTGCTCTACAACCTCACGCGTCGCGGCATTGAGTGGGATCTGTTGCCCTGGCTGCGCAGCAAGCAGATTCCGGTCATGGCCTATTCTCCGATCGAACAGGCGAGATTGCTCCGCAAGCCGGAATTGATCAAGTTTGCAAAACGCCACGAGATGACTCCCGCACAAGTCGCGCTTGCCTGGTTGATCGCCCCTGGTGACATCATTGCGATTCCGAAGACAGGACATCGCGAGCGTTTGAAGGAAAATTTCGGAGCGATCGAGCATGAGCTAACTCCCGCGCAGCGCGCAGAGCTCGACCGGTTGTTTCCGCCGCCCAGAGCGGCCGTTCCACTCGAAATGCTGTAACCCGCGCGGCAATCATGAGGCGGCGAACTTCGTCACGAGTGTTACTCCTTGCCAGTGTGCTGGGCTGCCTCGTGGTTCCAGCGTGGGCGCACTGCTCCGACGCAGAGAGATATCTGGGCCTGGGTCTGCGGATTCGTCCGGCCTACGACGGCGCGGACAGCCATCGCACCGATCCCATACCCTATGTTCGCCTGTATGGGAGGCATCTGTTCGCGCGTACGACGCAGGGCCTGCTCGAAGGTGGATGGCGCACCACCCCTTACGGTGCCTGGACATTCGGTGCGCAGGCTGCTTACGAGGAAGGCCGCGTGACCGATGAGTCGGCATTCCTGAAAGCATATCGCCTCCAGGATCTGGATGCCGGCGCGTCGGTCGGCCTGCACGCTGAAGGAGACTGGAAAATCGGCTCGATACCACTGAACGCGCTGGTTCGCTACCGCCAGAATGTCGATACGGATCGCGGCGCGCAGGCCGATTTACGCGTCAGCGCAGGCATCTTTTCGCGCTGGTCCATCGAGGCGGGGCTCTACGGTCAGCTTACCTGGGCGAGTGGCAAATTCATGCAAAGTTACTTTGGCATCACGCCACTACAGTCCGCTGCAACCGGCCTGCCCATCTACGCGGCGGGCTCGGGTTTTCGCACACTGCAAGGGGGTGTGCTTGGCGCCGTAGAACTGTCGCCGCGCTGGCTCATTCCATGGAGCGCGGGCATGCAGCGACTGACGGGCGATGCCGGGAATTCGCCCATCACGCAGGAGCGCACCACCTGGTCCGCGAATGCGGGCATCGCTTACCGGTTCTAGTCTCTCCAGGAAATGTTGTTGCGTGACGCCTTGCCGCCGCCCGTCGCCTGTGGCCAAATCCTGGTTTTGTCTCTCAATCCGAACAATACGTTCATGGCTACGCATTGGAGCACGACATTGCACGCACTGCTCAAGGAGCAGCAGATCCGCCAGGTCAGTTTTGTGCCAGATGCCGGTCATACGGCGCTGATCAAGCTGTGCGAGACGGACGACGCTATGCGCGCCGTGCGCCTGACGACGGAAGAAGAAGGCGTCGCTCTCGCGGTCGGCGCGTGGCTCGGTGGCGACAAGAGCGTGTTGCTGATGCAATCGAGCGGCGCGGGCAATTGCATCAACATGCTGTCGATGATGTCGGTTTGCCAGATCCCGCTCCCAATGCTGATTACCATGCGCGGCGATTGGGCGGAATTCAATCCGTGGCAGGTTCCCATGGGACGCGCGGCTCAACCCGTGCTCGAAGCAATGGGGGTGCTGGTCACGCGCGCCGATCGACAGGAAGACATGGCGCCGCTTGTTGAGGGCGCGCTGCGCATGGCTTACAACACGTTGCGGCCGACGGCGGTCCTCATCGGCCAGCGTCTGCTCGGCGCCAAGACTTTCGATCAGTGATCAGGCCGCTTGGCGGCACCACCCTTCAAGTATTCACTTAGCCGATCCCTGCCAATGAACCCCACAACCAGAACACCGCTCCTGGAACGCCGTGCGGTCGTCACGGAACTGCTGATGAATCGCGGTGAATTACTGGTCGTTGCCGGTCTCGGCGCGCCAGCATGGGATGCGACCGCGGCCGGCGACCATCCGCTGAATTTTCCGTTGTGGGGCGGCATGGGCGGGGCGGCAGCGATGGGGCTGGGTCTTGCGCTGGCACAACCGGAGCGTCCCGTTCTTGTGCTGACCGGCGATGGCGAAATGCTTATGGGGATGGGATCGCTCGCGACGATCGGCGTGCAACGTCCACTCAATCTGAGTGTGATCGTGCTCGACAACGAACACTACGGCGAAACCGGCATGCAGCCATCCCATACGAAGTTCGGGATCGATCTGGCGGCGAGCGCGAAAGCGTGCGGATTTGCCGCCGCCAGCGTAGTCACGACGATGCAGCAGGTCGCTGCCTTGCGCAAGACCATGCATCGTCCCGACGGGCCGCTGTTCGCCCAGGTCAAGATCGCGCCCGACAAGCTACCGCTGGTTCTGCCCCCGCGCGACGGCACGCACCTGAAAAATCGCTTCAGGGAAGCGTTGCTCGGAAAGCACGCCCACTTCGGGCGTTAAGGACGTCGCCGGCGGCGATGAGCGCGCATGCCCAGCGCACGTTTCGCAGTGCCCGCAGCGGACCTGCCAAATCGCGAAGTTCGTCCGATATCCGTGCATCGGCTCGCCCATAGTCTGGGCACGCCCAGCGCCAAATGATAGCGGCGTTTGTCTGTGGAACTCATACTCTGTACTCCGCCGAAAGCGGGATGGTCGGGTCGGCTGCGAACCTGGCGGGCCGGACTGCGCGGAGGATCTCATCGACCAGTTCGGGCAGCAACGCGACACAAGTGGTGTAATGATCCTTGGGAAAACCGGGGACGGCGCGCGCGATCGCCTCGCATATCAGGCGCCCCTGCGGCCACATCGTCTGCATGATGAAAAGTCCCGCCATATCGCGTGAAACGCACATGACGTGAAACGCGGGACGGACGACGCCGGCTCGTTGAGCGAGCGTCGTAATGGCGTGCTCCAGCAGTATTTTTCTGTTCATTCTGTCCCCCTCAATCTGCAAATCTGACAGAACGAACCTTATCGAAGTTCCGTTACAGTTTCGCGACGGCGATTGTCGCCGCCCGCAGACAAATCATCCGCCGCTCAGTGCGGCCACGATCATGACTTCGTCTTCGCAGCACAGAGCATGATCGATGCGGACGATCATCTCCCCATTCACGAAGAAGCGGATGTGCGGGCGAATGCGGTCCTGCTCGTCGATGATGCGGTGGCGCAGGCCGGGATAGCGCGCATCCAGCGCGTCGAGAAGCTGCGCGATGGATTCGCCTTGCGCGTCGAGTGATCTCTGTCCGCCGGTGTACGAGAACAACGGGCTGGGCACGAGCACGCGCATCAGCCCACAGTGACGCTATAGATGTGCGGCAAATGCGCCGCAATGGGAGACCACGTTTCGCCCGCGTCGCGGCTTCCCCACAATTCGCCGCTGGTAGTGCCGAAATAAAGACCGACAGGCTCGGCGCGATCGGCACACATGGCCTGGCGCTTGACTGTCCACCATGCATGTTCGCGCGGCATGCCCGCGTCCTGTCGTTGCCAAGAGGCGCCGGCGTCGGATGTGCGGTAAACCGCCGGGCGGCCACCCGGGCTGGTGCGGGGCCACACTTCGGTGCCATCCATAGGAAAGACCCAGGCCGTGTCGGGGTCACGCGGGTGCACTACCATCGGAAAACCGATATCGCCCACGCCCTCGGGCATATTGCGCCCGATGCGTTCCCATTTCGTTTCTGGCCGGTCGAGCCGGTAGATTCCGCAGTGATTCTGGTGATACAGACGCTGGGGCATCGCGGGGTGCATGACCAGCAGATGTGGATCGTGCCCGTATTCCTGTTTTGAATCGGGCAGGAACTCGGCATCCACGCCCTGGTTCAGCGGTCGCCACGATGCGCCTCGGTCCACGCTTTCGAAAATGCCCCCGATGGATATGCCGACATACAGATGGCGCGCATCTTCGGGATCGACGCAGATCGAATGCAACTGCGCGCCATCGGGGCCCGGGACCACGGCGTGCTCGATCTTCGGATACAGACCGTCATTGAACCCGGACACCTCGTCCCAGCTCACGCCGCCGTCAGAAGAACGGAACATCCCGACCGGCGAAGTGCCTGCATACCAGACGCCCGGCTCGCTCGCATGGCCGGGCGTAAGCCAGAAAACGCTATCCACTGCACGCCCCGACTGCCCCTCGGGCGCTTTGGCGAACGCGGGCGGACGTTTCGCTTCCATCCATTGGCGTCCGCCGTCGGTAGACCGGAATACTGTCGGGCCGAGGTGACCGGTTTTCGCAGCCATCAGCAGCGTGCGGCCGTCGCGCGGATCCGGCACGAGATGATTGACGATGTTGCCGAGGTAATAGGGACCGTCCAGGTCCCAGATGCCCCGCGTGCGGCGGTAGATGAACGCGCCCTTGCGTGTACCAACCAGCAGCGTTACGGCCTCGCCCATCCGCGACTACCCCGTCACGAGCACGATGTCCCAGACAACGCGTCGTGCGCCGGTTGCTTCGCCCGCGTCGTGCGGCAGGGTTCTGGCGATCAGGCTTTCCTTTGCCCATGACTCCTGCAGCAACGGGTCTTTCAGGTTGAGGGGCTCATTCTCGAAATACATCTGCGTGATCAGCCGATCCACGGCGCCCCGGATATCGTAGTGAATGTGAGGCGGGCGCCAGTAGTCGCCACCGACTGCATAAGGGCCGGGCATGATCGTGCGGTAGCGATAGCGCCCCGCGGCATCGGTAACCAGACTCGCGAACCCATCGAAGTTGGGGTCGATCGGAGCCGGATTGCGATCGCGGGGATGCGTATACCGGCCTGCCGCATTGGCTTGCCAGATCTCGAGCCGCACGCCCGCACACGGCTCCCCGCGCGTATTCAGCACCCGGCCACCCACTTCGATCACGTTCCCGCGCGCCTGGCCCGCTCGCCCCGTGAGTCGCGTGAGATCGGCATCACTGTCTTCGGGCTTTTGTGCTGGATAGAACGGGCCGCGGATCTGATCGGGCGTCGGCGTCAGTTTATCCGCCGCAAATCCAGGGCGGACAAGCCCCATCGCGCCGAATGCGATGGACATTCTCAATACATCGCGCCGCGACATCCGGTGCGCAGGACAGGTGGGCAAAAGCCCCCCGGGGGCAGTCCCTGCGGAGCTGCGTTGACCTGGAATCATGCGCGCGCCCTCGACATGTTTCTGCGTTCCGGTAACTGTCCGGGGTCAGTCGAAACTGAACCCGGGCGTGCGCATGTACTGGTGTAGCCCTTCGTCCTGAATGACAAAGGAGCGCATGCGCTGCGGGCCGCGACTGTGATGCGAGTGCAGCGCCGTTGCCGGCGTGATTTGTGCCGCGCCCGTGACCCACTCGACGCGTTTCCCGTCGATCATCGAATGGATGCCCTCGCCCTGGATCGCCAGCGTGACGGCGACGCCATTGTGGCGATGCGGGCGTTGGTCGCCGCCCGATTCCAGCGTATTGATTGACGTATTGATGGATGGAATGGTATTGGAACTCGGCGCCAGCGCCGTGGTGGAAAATTGTACCGCCGCGCCGGTCGTATTCGGGCTGACCGGTCGGCTCCAGACCGTCTGGAACTGCCTTTCGATCTCCGCATGAGGCCAATACGTCGTTTCGACTGCCGCCTGGCCAGGCAGTGGTGCACGCAAGCGCTCGAAGGCCAGCAGCGGCTCATTGGTGACCGCGAACAGCAGGCAGTCCGCAGCACCGGCGCGATGCGAAGTCTCGCCGCCGCCCGGGAAACAGAACACATCGCCCTGTGCCCAGTCGATGACGTCGTGACCATTGCGGCTCTGTCCGCTGCCCGACATGACGTAGTAGATCTCCCCCGACGCGACAAGTGACGTGCGCAGAATCTCCGCGCTACGGATCCTGACATAGCGGCAGAGCAGGGTTGGCGTGGTGGCGGGATAGTCGGTGCAAAGATCCTGCGAGATATCCAGCGCGATCAGTGTCGTTGGCGTTTCCGCTGAGAAAGCGCGATCGCGCTCCGGCAAAAACTGTCGTATCGGGACGGCAGGCCAGGAAAAGGCAAAACCGTTCTCATTGATGACGTAACGCGCACGGCTGGCGTAAACGGTTTGCTCGTCGGCTTGGGCACGGACGGCAGTGGCAGTCATGGGTAATCCCTCCTGAGTATCTGACAACACGCGGTCAGGCGCGTTTCAATCTCTGCGCAAACTTGTCCCGGAATTTCGCCAGCTTTGGCGCAACCACATATTGGCAATATGGCTGGTTCGGATTGTTCGAAAAATACTCCTGGTGATACGGCTCGGCCATATGAAATTTCACCGCTGACACTACCTCGGTGACGATGGGTGAGGCGAAAGCCTTTCGCGCCGTCAGCTCTGCAATGAGCTTCTCGGCCTGCGCCTTCTGCTCGGGAGAATGATAGAAAATCGCCGATCGGTATTGGGTGCCCGTGTCGTTGCCTTGCCGATTGAGGGTCGTCGGATCATGGATCACGAAAAAAATCTCGAGCAAATCTCGATAACTCACGACGCGAGGATCGAACGTAATCTGCACCACTTCGGCGTGGCCGGTATCACCCTCGCACACGTCGCGATAAGTGGGCGCTGCAGTGTCCCCGCCCATGTAACCGGATTCGACGCTTGCGACCCCTTCCAGGCGGTCGTACACCGCCTCCAAACACCAGAAACAGCCGCCCGCCAGGGTGGCGACTTCCTTGTCCGATTGAATCTGTGCCATGCGGACCTCCGCGAGTTACCCAACAGTGTAGCGCCCGGCCGCTGATCCGGAAACAGGCTCCAGGGCCTCGGCTGGCGTTGAAGAATCCGCATGGCGCGATCGTAGGCCAAAAGCCGGCCATCCGTTTTAGACGGGCACACACGGCGGCCTTCGTATAATTTTTGTATGCTCGTAGCTACGCATTGGCACGGCGCGAGTTCTGCATCCCGCGCCGCGGCTTTCTTTTAGACCCGGAACAATGTGCGCGCATTTCTGGATACTGCATGGATCACCAATCATGATCGCATTATTGCAACGCGTCACCGAAGCGAGCGTGACGGTCGAGGGACAGCGCGTCGGCCAGATCGGGGCCGGTTTGCTGGTACTGGCCTGCGCCGAGCGCGGTGATAGCGAGACGCAGGCCGAGCGTTTGGTCGAGCGCATGCTTGCCTATCGGGTCTTTTCCGACGAAGACGGCAAGATGAATTTGAGCTTGCGGGACATCCGCGGCGGCCTGCTGCTGGTGCCGCAATTTACGCTCGCGGCCGACACGGACAAGGGAAATCGACCGAGTTTTACGCCCGCGGCCTCTGCGCAAGACGGCAAACGCCTGTTCGCACATATGCTGGCGTGCGCCGCTTCCAGACATCATCCGGTTGCCAGCGGCGTGTTCGGCGCGCACATGCGCGTTGCACTCACCAACGACGGGCCGGTCACTTTCTGGTTGCGTGTCGGCCCGGCGGCTGTTGACGCCAACCAGTTTCGAACCGCTGGCAAGGGAGCGTCCGGCCCCGATTCTTGATGCGTGTCGCGTGCGTTATAGGCGATACGCATGAGACAATGCGAAAAAGCCTTCGGTCGAGCAGTTCCCAACCAGATATGTCGATGCACTCGAATTCACAAGGCCCACCGCCGCGCGTTTTACTTGTGAACGACGCGCCGGACGATCGGCTATTGATGTCGCTGTACTTGCGGCGTTCAGGCATAGAGATCCTGACGGCTCGCAACGGCGAAGAGGCGCTACAGGTGGCAGCCTCCCTGTTACCCGACCTGGTCGTGCTCGACCTCACCATGGCGGGCATGTCGAGTTACGAGGTATGCAAGCGCATCAAGGCTAATCCCACGACCGCACTGACTCCGGTCGTATTCCTGATCTCGACCGACGAACGCGACGAACGTATGAAGGGCCTGCAGGTCGGTGCGGACGATTTTTTCAGCAAGCCGATCCAGAAAGACGAGTTTCTGGTGCGGGTCAGATCCCTGGTGAGCGCCTACCAGTCGCGCAAACGCGATGCCGCCGCTATTACGACCGATACTGGTTTCCCGGGCGGGCGCGACGATTACAGCCATCTGCGCTCGCGCAAGCTGATGGACCAGATCCTGACCACTGCCGGGGTGCCGGGCAACCCACATCTGGGATATCAGAATCGCTTTGATGCCGTGATTCTGTTTGCCGACCTGCGCGGCTTCACGCGCATGGCGGAGAAGCTTCCGCCGCCACAGGTAGTGCTGCTGCTGAACGAGTATTTTTCGCTGCTGACCGATGTTGCGTATCGCTACAATGGCGTCATTTTCAACATGGCAGGTGACAGTTTGCTGGTGGGTTTCGGCGTGCCGTTCGAGCAACCGGACGCCGCCGAGCGTGCCATCCATTGCGGCAATCAGATGCTCGCCGAGTTCGATGCCCTGTCGATCGAGTGGCGAGCCCGGCACGGACTGGAGACCGGCCTGGGCATTGGCGTGAACAAGGGCGAAGTCGTGGCCGGCAACGTCGGATCCGCCGCCTATTCCAATTTTACGATCATCGGCGACGCGGTGAATATCGCCTCCCGTCTCATGCAGCGCGCACGCGCAGGCGAACTGCTGTTGTCCGAGAGCGTCATGGAAACTCTCAAGGACACCCCGATTTTCATGCAGGCGCTGCCCCTGCCGCCGTTGACCTTGCGCGGCAAGACCGAGCCCATCGGTCTTTATTGCATCCCGTTCAAGGGTCGCATCGACACGCGTTGAGCCCTCGCTGCGCTTCGACGCGCCTACGAGAAGATCTCGCGGCGTCCTGTGGGCTGGCCCGCGGGTCGATCTGGTTTTCGGCTCCAATTTGTGCTGCGCGCCTTGGCGGGTTATGGCAGCGCGGACGCGCACGCGATCTGGCGTGGTGGGAGCAGTGAACGGTTAAAGGTGAGCGGCGAAATGAAGCATGGCGCTCAAGCGCCATGCTCAATCACTCTTCGCCCGCTCGCCCAATAGCCGGCGCGGCGTGTTCAGAGTTTGATGGTCTTCTTGAGTTCGGGCGGATTGACGTACGTTTTCAGGAAGCTTTCATCGTTGCCGCTGCCAAACTTCAGGCCGGCTTCCTTGATGGCCGAGTCCGGCACCTTGTCGAGCGGAGTGTAGAACGGATGGTGGTGCTCGATGTAAGGATTATTGCGTGCCGCGTTGTAGCAGAACAGCACCGTCCAACGGCGGTTCGGTGAACGATTCTGGTCGGACCGGTGCAAGGTGTTGCAATGGAAAAACAAGCCGTCTCCCGGTTCCATCTCTGCATACACGGTCTCCAGTTGCTTGAGCACTTGCTCCACGCGCTTCGGTTCGGCGCCGACCTGACTGCCCTGGACGACGCCGTGATCGATGCGTCCGAGCAAATGCGACCCCCTCACCACCTGCAGGCAACCATTTTCCCTGGTGCACTTGTCCAGCGCGACCATGACGCTGGCCATCAGCGGATAGAGGCAGCCATTGTTGTACCAATAGCCGTAGTCCTGGTGCCACTCCCATGCCCCGCCTTCAAAGGGGTCCTTGGCCGTCAGTTTGGAGTGGTAGTGATAGACCTCCCCGCCGAGCAGTAACTCCATCGTATCGACGATGCGCTCGCTGCGGGCCGCGAGCCCATACACGCTATCGCCCGGATGGTTCCAGAGGACCATTTTCGTGGCAAGGCCCTGCGCGTCATTGCGGTTATACAAATTGCCCCGCACCTGCGGATCGGTCTCCATGGCCTTCTGTAGCAGCACGGCCTCTTCGGCATCGAAAAGCCCACGCACCATGACAAAGCCGTCGCGCTCGTATGCCGCGCGCTGCTCTTGCGTCAACACTGCCTTATTCATCGCATTGTCCTTATATGCACCACGTCACCGGGTCGCTTTCACCGGGTCGCTATCCTAGCATCGATTATTCTGCGGGGCGCATGGGGGCGCCATTTGGTAGCGCGCGCTCTCGGATTTTCGCCAGGACCGTGCGTGTTGCCTACCGGGGCATCAAAATGCCTGGCCACGCAATGCTCCGGACGCATCACGCGCGGGCGCTCGATGCGTAAAGGGGTGACATGCGACGGTTGCAGTGGCCGGGAACTTATCTGGGCATTCTCTTGTCATGTCAGTAGAATATGCGATTACGCGCAGCAGAACCTCCCTGCAATATTCTTCGAAGTTCTTTTACACGCTTCACCATCGTTGCACCCGGGTGGGAGCACGCGCTGTACCAATTTTCGCTGCCGCGCGCTTCGCTACGCTGGCGCCCGGGCCGGATGGCCGGGCACACGCACTCAATGCTTCGTCTCGCAACGGCGGAAACAAAAAACAATCGCGATGACAGACCAGGACATCTATCTATTTGGCGAGGGCACGCATTCCCGGCTCTATGAAAAGCTCGGGTGCCAGCTCGCCGCCGACGGCCGCGGCGCGCATCTGGCGGTGTGGGCGCCGAACGCGCGCGAAGTTTCCGTCATCGGCGAATGCAACAACTGGGATGCGGGCGCTAACCATCTGGCCGCGCGGCCCGATGGGTCGGGCATTTGGGAAGGCGATGTCGCACAGATGCGCCGGGGACAGGCCTACAAATTCCGCATCGTCTCGCATGCCGCAGGGCATGTCAGCGAGAAGGCCGATCCGTTTGCCTTATATGCCGAAATCCCGCCCGCCACAGCCTCGCGCGCATGGAGCCTGGAATACGACTGGGGCGATGCGCAATGGATGAACTCGCGAAAGCCCAAGAACGCGCTCGATGCGCCGATGGCGATTTACGAGCTGCACGTAGGCTCCTGGCGGCGCAAGGACGGGGCCTTTCTGGGCTATCGCGAGCTGGCCAATCAGCTCGCCGATTACATCGTCGAAATGGGCTTCACGCATGTGGAGCTGATGCCTGTGACCGAGCACCCGTTCTATGGCTCGTGGGGCTACCAGACCACCGGTTATTTCGCGCCGACTTCCCGTTTCGGCACGCCACAAGACTTCATGTATTTCGTCGACCATTTGCATCAGCGCGGCATCGGAGTTTTGCTCGACTGGGTGCCGTCGCATTTTCCGACGGACGCGCACGGGTTGGGTTTCTTCGACGGCACCCACCTGTTCGAGCATGCCGATCCGCAACAGGGATTCCATCCGGAATGGAATTCAAGCATATTCAACTACGGACGCAACGAAGTACGAAGCTTCCTGACTTCGTCCGGGTTGTTCTGGCTGGACAAGTATCACCTGGACGGTTTGCGGGTGGATGCCGTGGCCTCCATGCTTTATCTCGACTACGCACGCAAGCAAGGCGAGTGGATTCCCAACCGCCATGGCGGGCGCGAGAATCTGGAAGCCATCCAGTTCCTGCAGTCGATGAACCGCGCCGTGTATCGCGATCATCCCGATACGCTGACCATCGCCGAAGAGTCGACTGCCTGGCCGCGCGTTTCGCGGCCCACCGACATGGATGGCCTGGGCTTCGGCATGAAGTGGAACATGGGCTGGATGCACGACACGCTCGCCTACATGAAACAGGAGCCCGTTTATCGCAAGTATCACCACCATAAGCTGACGTTCTCGCTGGTATACGCCTTTCACGAGAATTTCGTGCTGCCGCTGTCGCATGACGAAGTCGTCCACGGCAAAGGCTCGCTGCTGGGCAAGATGCCCGGCGATTCGTGGCAACAGTTCGCCAATCTGCGCGCGCTGCTAGGGTTCATGTGGGCGCATCCGGGCAAGAAGCTGCTGTTCATGGGGAGCGAGTTCGGGCAGCGGCGCGAATGGACGCACGACGGCGAACTGGAGTGGTGGGTAACCGGCCTGCAAGGTCACGGGGGCCTGCAGCGTTTTGTGGCCCAACTCAACCGCGTTTACCGCGAATCCCCGGCGCTCTACGAGGTGGATTTTTCACCCGCCGGGTTCGAATGGGTGGCTGCCGACGATACCGATGCAAGCGTTTTCGCCTTCTTGCGCAAGCCGCGCGAAGGCGCGCCGATGCTCGTCGTGAGCAACATGACGCCGGTGCCCCGCACTAATTATATGCTCGGCGTGCCCGCGCCCGGCTTCTGGCGCGAAGTCATCAACAGCGATGCCACGGAATTCGGCGGCGCCGGATGGGGCAATCTGGGGGGTGTCGAAGCAGCCCCGGTGCGCTTGCACGGCCGGCCTTATTCGGTGTGCCTGACTTTGCCCCCGTTATCCACCCTACTTCTCGAGCACGTACCCAATGCCTAAGACCGCCGCTGCGAAGCAGACCCCAACGCCTGAGGTCACCGAAGACGGCCGCGTACGCGCCGTGATCGATGCCGTCTTGCCGGTCGTGGACGGCGGCCGCTTCCCGGTCAAGCGGGTGGTGGGCGACAACGTTCGTATCACGGCCCATTGCTTCACCGATGGGCACGATGTGTTGCGCGTGATGCTGCGCTGGCGTGCCGAAGATCAGGCGGACGCGCGCGAGATCCCGATGAAAGCGATTGGCAACGACGTGTGGGAAGCCGAGTTCACTCCGCCTGCGCTCGGACGCTACCGCTATACCGTCATTGCGTGGGTCGACTCGTTCGAATCGTGGCGCACCGAGATGACGCGCCGCGTCGAGGGCGACGATATCCGCATTGCCTCGCGCATCGGCGCACTCGAGATCGCGGCTGCCGCCGAACGCGCGCGCGGCGCCGATCGCAAGGCGCTGGCCCAGTGGGCAAAGAGTCTGGAAACTGCCGCCGCGGATTACGAAGGCGACGTGCTCTCGCTCAAGACGCTCGCACTCGACGAGGCGCTGGCCGTCCTGGCCGCTCATTATCCAGACCGGCGCCATGCAACGAAGTTCGCACTCGAGCTGCCGTTGATTGCGGACCGCGAGCGCGCCCGATACAGCACCTGGTATGAGCTGTTCCCCCGCTCGACCGCCCCGGAGCCGGGCCGCCATGGCACGTTCAAGGACGTGGAAAAACGCCTGCCGGCTATCGCGGCGATGGGATTCGACGTGCTGTACTTTCCGCCGATCCATCCGATCGGGCGCACGCAGCGCAAAGGGCGAAACAACGCGTTGACTGCCGCTCCCGATGACGTCGGCAGCCCCTGGGCGATAGGCGCGGCAGAAGGCGGACACAAGGCGATCCTGGCAGAACTCGGCACACCCGCGGACTTTCGCCGTCTGGTCAAAGCGGCGGCCGGTCATGGCCTCGAAATCGCGCTGGATATCGCGTTTCAATGTGCGCCGGATCATCCCTACGTCAAGGAACATCCGAGCTGGTTCCGCTGGCGCCCGGACGGTAGCGTGCAATACGCCGAGAATCCACCCAAGAAGTATCAGGATATCTATCCGTTCAATTTCGAAACCGAGGACTGGCGCGCTTTGTGGGTTGAACTCAAGAGCGTGATGGATCACTGGATCGGCGAAGGCGTGAAGATCTTTCGCGTTGACAACCCGCATACCAAGGCTTTCGCGTTCTGGGAGTGGGCGATCGGCGAGATCAAACGCGAGCATCCGGACGTCATTTTCCTGGCCGAGGCCTTTACGCGGCCCAAGGTGATGCATCGACTCGCAAAACTGGGCTTCACGCAGTCGTACACCTACTTCACCTGGCGCAATACCAAGCAGGAACTCGTCGAATACTTCACCGAGCTCTCGGCGGGCCCGGGACGTGACTACTTTCGCCCGAACGTCTGGCCCAACACGCCGGATATCCTGCATGAGCAGTTGCAGCGCGGCGAACCCGCTATGTTCATGGCGCGCCTGGTGCTGGCCGCGACGCTTTCCGCGAACTACGGCATATACGGCCCGGCATTCGAGTTGCTCGAGCACGTTCCGCGCGAGCCGGGCAGCGAGGAGTACCGCGACTCCGAGAAATATCAGCTGCGCCACTGGAACTACAACGACCCGGTGAGCCTCGCGCCTTTCATCGCGCGCGTCAACCGCATCCGGCGCGACAATCCGGCCCTGCACCAGGACCGGGAGCTGCGCTTTCTGACAATCGACAACGGCCAGCTGCTGGCTTATGCCAAGACTTCCGCCGATGGCGCCAATACCGTCGTCACCGTGGTGAATCTGGATCCGCACAACGTGCAATCCGGCTGGGTCCATCTTGAGCCCGCGTCGGTCGGCGTCGAGCCATCGCATTCGTTTCAGATGCACGATCTCCTGAGCAATCAGCGCTTCCTGTGGCAGGGCACGCATCACTTCGTGCGCCTGGATCCACACAGCGTGCCGGCGCACATTTTCCTCGTCAGACGCCGCATTCGCGACGAGCGCGATTTCGATTACTTCGTCTGAGGCCGCGCGAGCCGATGAGCGCATCCGCTCCGAAGCTGGAACTCGAAAGTGCTGCGATCGACGACAGTAACGATCCGCTGTGGTATCGCGATGCCGTCATCTACCAACTCAACGTCAAGGCCTTCTTCGATTCCGACAACGACGGCGTCGGCGATTTCAAAGGTGTCACCGCCAAGCTCGACTACGTCAAGGATCTGGGCGTCAACACCATCTGGCTGATGCCGTTTTATCCGTCGCCGCTGCGCGATGACGGATACGACATTTCCGAATATGAGGACGTGCATCCGCAGTACGGGACGCTGGAGGACTTTCGTGAAATGCTCGCCGAAGCGCATAAACGCGGGCTGCGCGTCATCACGGAGCTGGTCATCAACCATACGTCGAGCGACCACAAATGGTTCCAGGCCGCCCGTCGGGCGCCGCCCGGATCTCCGGAGCGGGATTTTTATGTCTGGAGCGACACCGACCAGTTGTACCAGGGCACCCGCATCATTTTCACGGACACGGAAGTCTCCAATTGGGCGTGGGATCCGGTTGCAAAAGCCTACTACTGGCACCGCTTCTTCAGTCACCAGCCGGATCTGAACTTCGACAATCCCGCGGTCCTGGAAGCTGTGTTCAAGACCATGCGTTTCTGGCTCGATATGGGAGTCGACGGATTTCGCCTCGACGCCATCCCGTATCTGGTCGAACGCGACGGCACCAGCAACGAGAATCTGCCGGAAACACATGCGGTGATCAAGAAGCTGCGCGCGGCCATCGACGCGAACTACAAGAACCGTTTTCTGCTGGCGGAAGCGAACATGTGGCCCGAGGACGTGCGCGAGTATTTTGGCGACGGCGACGAATGCCACATGGCTTATCACTTCCCGCTGATGCCGCGCATGTACATGGCCATCGCGCAGGAAGACCGCCACCCGATCGTCGAGATCATGCAGCAGACGCCGGAGATTCCAGAGGGCTGTCAGTGGGCGATTTTCCTGCGCAATCATGACGAACTGACCTTGGAGATGGTCACGAGCAAGGAACGCGACTACATGTATCGCATGTACGCCGCCGACTTGCGCGCGCGCATCAACCTGGGCATCCGCCGCCGGCTCGCACCGCTGATGGAAAACGACATGGACCGGGTCAAGCTCATGAACGGCATGCTGCTGTCGATGCCGGGTTCGCCCATCATTTACTACGGCGACGAGATCGGCATGGGCGACAACGTGTTCATCGGCGATCGCAACGGGGTGCGCACACCCATGCAGTGGAGTGCCGATCGCAACGCGGGATTTTCGCGCGCCGATCCGCAGCATCTGTACCTGCAGCCGATCATGGGTAACATGTACGGATTCGAGACGCTCAATGTCGAATTGCAGGCGCGCAATGCCAGTTCGCCGCTGAACTGGACCAAGCGCATGCTGGCCGTGCGCAAGACCAGTCATGCGTTCGGCCGCGGCAAGCGCCGCTTTCTCAAGCCGGGCAACCGCAAGATTCTCGCGTACATCAGCGAATACGAGGATGACATTATCCTGAGCGTGTTCAACCTGTCGCGCGCAGCACAACCGGTGGAACTCGATCTGTCGGCATACAAGGGCCGCGTACCCGTGGAGATGCTCGGGCGCACCTCGTTTCCGCCGATCGGCGAACTGCCGTATTTGTTGACCCTGACCTCCTACGGTTTCTACTGGTTTCGCCTCGCACTCGACGCGGCAATGCCGAGCTGGCACCAGGAGGGCGTGTCGTTGCAGGACCGTCCAACCCTGGTTCTGTTCGACGGCTTCACGAGTTTCTTCCGCGATCGCGTGATGCCCTGGCGCATAGGCATGGCCGAGCGTATGCGCACGCAGTTTGAAACGGACACCTTGCCGCGTTACATCGAGATCCAGCGTTGGTATGCGACAAAGGGTACGGCCATCGACCGCGCACGATTGGTCGATCACGCCATTTGGACCATTGGCGAGAGCAGCTGGATGCTGCCGCTGCTGCAGTTGGAAGGACCGAAAGAGGAATCGACCTATTTCATGCCGCTGGCGCTCGCCTGGGAAGACGGCGACGAAGAGCGCATCAACCGGCTCAGCGCGGCGGGCCTGGCCAAGATCCGGCAACAGGCCAATGTCGGCATCATGGGCGATGCGTTTTACGACGAAACTTTCTGCCGCGCCCTGGTGCGGACCATCCGCGATGGCGGGGAGCTTGCGACGGCCGGCGGGCATCTGAAGTTCACACCGACCGCGATGTTCGCGACGGTGAGCTTCGACGTGGACACGACAGAGGTCGCGCGGCCCAGCGCCTTGAGCAGCAATACGGTTGTGACGCTCGGCGAGAAGCTGTTCCTGAAGGGCTATCGCCGATTGCGCGAAGGCCTGAATCCCGAGCTCGAGATGGGCCGCTTCCTGACCGATGTCGCGCACTATCCGCACTGCGTTCCGGTGCTCGGCGCGCTCGAATATCTCGGCGCCGACAAGCGCGTGTTGACGCTGGCCATGGTGCAAGGTTATGTATCGAACCAGGGCGACGGCTGGGATCACACGCTAAGTTATGTCCAGCGTTTTCTCGAAGAAGTTCTGACCGCCGCAGGTGGCCCGACCGGCGTACACGATGCCCTCGAAGCGCACGGCGGTTTTCTGGCACTGATCGCGATCCTCGGGCAGCGCACGGCGGAACTGCATCGTGCGCTTGCGCTGCGCACCGGCGACCCGGCTTTCGATCCCGAGCCCCTGACACAGGACGATATCGCCGCCTTCCGCAAGCGCGCAGCGGCAGAAACGCGCTCCACGCTCGACCTGCTGCGCGAGCGCGTAGCGCAGTTGCCTCCCGGTACGCAAGCCGATGCGCAATCCGTTCTCGAGGCGAGCCAGACGCTGCAATCGCGCATCACTGCTGCGGCCAGCAACGTAAGCGAAGGGCTCAAGACGCGCTATCACGGGGATTATCATCTCGGCCAGGTGCTGGTCACCGGAAATGATTTTGCGATCATTGATTTCGAGGGCGAACCGGCGCGCAGCTTCGACGAGCGCCGCGAGAAGAGTTCCCCGCTGCGGGATGTTGCCGGCATGTTGCGATCGTTCAACTATGCCCGCTGGTCGGCCCTGCGCCATGTCGCGAAACAGGCCGACGAGGTCGCACGGCTCGACCCCGTGGCGAGCGCCTGGGAGCAAGCCACCCGCGAGGCTTTTCTTTCAGCCTACGCCGATACCATGGGATCGGCCGAATCCAGCCCCGCCGCCGGACCTGTAACTGCCCTGAACGAAGAGCTGCTGGCGTTGTTCGAGCTCGAGAAGGCGATGTACGAACTGCGCTACGAACTTAACAATCGCCCGGACTGGGCACAAGTACCCCTGCAAGGCATCCTCACCCTGCTCCGAACACCCTGAAGATCGCGCGAACGCGAGCCCACCACACAGGAGAACGCAACATGGAAAGTCTCGGCATTTACCTGGAGCCCGCACGGGCCATCCTCATCCAGATCGGCGCATTTCTGCCTCGTCTGCTGGTCGCGCTGGTGGTTGTCATCGGCGGCTGGCTGCTGGCGAAAGTGATTCGCTTTGCGGTATCCCGCGGTTTGCGTGCCGTGAATTTCAACGTTCTGACAGAGCGCGCGGGGCTGGATGGGTTCCTGCGCCAGGGCGGCGTCGAGGCGGATACCGCAACGATTTTCGCCGGTCTGGTGTATTGGCTGGTCATCCTGGCGGCGCTACTGATCGCCTTCAACGGGCTGGGGCTCACCTACATCACCGATCTGCTTTCCCGCGTCGTATGGTTCGTGCCGAATGTCCTGGTGGCATTGCTGGTGCTGGCCTTCGGATCGTATTTCGCACGCGTGGTCGGGGATGCCGTCGTCACTTACTGCCGGAACATCAACCTGCCGGACGCTGCCTTCTTCGGGAAGCTGGCAAAGTACGCGATCATGGCCTTCGTGGTGCTCATCGCGCTGGAACACATCAAGATCGGCGGCGACATCGTGCGCGAGAGCTTCCTGGTTGTGCTGGCCGGCGTCGTGTTTGCGCTGGCGCTCGCCTTTGGCATAGGCGGCAAGGATTGGGCGGCGGAGCGCATCGAGCACTGGTGGCCGCGCGACAAGAAGCTCGGCGATGCCGTCGAGGACAAGCTTCCGCGCTAGACATTGCACTGTTCGGCCGGTTGCAGGTCTAAGCGTCTTGCCGGGCGCGCGGATATCCGATGACAGGAAGGGCCCGCGGGGCAAACGATGAAGAATATTGAGCTGATCACGGAAGTCTGGCCCGGGCATTCTTACCCGCGCGGCACGACTTGGGACGGCGCAGGGGTGAACTTCGCGCTGTTCTCGCAGCACGCGGAAAAAGTTGAGCTTTGCCTGTTCGACGAGAGCGGTCGGCGCGAAACGCAGCGCATCGAAATGTCCGAGCGAACCGACTATGTCTGGCACTGCTATCTGCCGCAGGCGAGGCCCGGGCTGGCGTACGGCTATCGCGTTCACGGCCCCTACAAGCCCGAGGAAGGGCATCGCTTCAATCCGCATAAGCTGCTGGTCGACCCGTATGCAAAGGACCTCATCGGGCAGTTGCGCTGGGGCGATGCGCTCTATGGCTATACCGTGGGCAGCAAGCGCGAGGACCTGTCTTTCGATCGGCGCGACAGTGCATCGCTGATGCCCAAGGGGCGCGTGCTCGAACCGGCGTTTACCTGGGGCGAAGACCGGCGGCCCACCGTGCCGTGGCAGGACATGGTGATCTACGAGATGCATGTACGCGGTTTCACCATGGGCCATCCGGAGGTACCGCCCCATTTGCGCGGCACTTACGCGGCACTCGCAACCGCGCCGGTGGTCGAATATCTGAAGCGGCTCGGCATAACCACAGTAGAGCTTTTGCCGGTGCACAGCTATCTGAACGATCGACACCTCGCGGACAAAGGCCTTCAGAACTACTGGGGTTACAACACGCTGGGCTTCTTCGCGCCCGAAATGCGCTATAGCGCTTCACGTAAGGTCAAGGAGTTCAAGACCATGGTGAAGACGTTGCATGCGGAAGGCATCGAAGTCATCCTCGATGTGGTGTACAACCATACGTGCGAGGGCAATCAGCTCGGTCCGACTTTGTCCATGCGCGGCATCGACAATGCGTCCTACTACATAATCAATGCCGACAACCGTCGTTTTTACGACGATTTCACCGGATGCGGCAACACGGTAAACCTCGAGCATCCGCGCGCCTTGCAACTGGTGATGGATTCGCTACGTTACTGGGTCGAGGAAATGCACGTCGACGGTTTTCGCTTCGACCTTGCTTCGGCACTTGCGCGCGAGGCAGGTAAAGTCGAAAACCTCGGTGGATTCTTCGACGCCATTCGCCAGGACCCCACCCTGAATCGCGTAAAACTGATCGCCGAGCCGTGGGATCTGGGACACGGGGGCTATCAGGTCGGCAACTTCCCGCAAGGCTGGGCCGAATGGAACGATCGTTACCGCGACCGCATGCGCAGCTACTGGAAAGGCGATCCTGGCGTGATTGGCGAGGTCGCGCGGCGATTGACCGGTTCGGAAGACTTGTACGGCTGGTCGGGAAAAAAACCTCATGCCAGCATCAACTTCATTACGGCACATGACGGCTTTACGCTGCATGACCTTGTCTCGTACAACGAAAAACACAACGAAGCGAACGGGGAAAACAATCGCGATGGCCACAACAATAACCTGTCGTGGAACTGCGGCGTCGAAGGACCGACCGACGACCCGGCCATCATTGCCTTACGGGAACAGCAAAAGCGCAATCTGATCGCCACCTTGCTGCTGTCGCAAGGCGTGCCGATGCTGCTGGCGGGCGACGAGCGCGGCCAAACCCAGCGGGGCAACAACAACGCTTATTGCCAGGATAATGAATTGAGCTGGCTCGATTGGACCCCCACGGAGCAAGGCGCCGCACTGACTGCCTTTGTCGAGCGCGTCATTGCGCTGCGCCGCGCGCACCCGGCCTTTCGCCGCCGCAAATTCTTTGACGGCGCCCCCCGCAGCGGCGACGCTGTCAAGGATGTAACCTGGCTCAAACCCGACGGCACGGAAATGACGCCGGAGGCCTGGAACGACAGCAACGCGCGCTGCCTGGCGAAATTGTGCGCGGGCAACGGTATTTCGGAGCGCGGACCGCGCGGCGAAGTGCTGCTCGATGATGACTTTCTGCTGTTGTTCAACGCGCATCATGACGAGATTGCGTTCACGCTACCGTCGGATCAGCATCGCCGCTGGCGCCTGCTGCTCGACACGGCGACGCAGCCGCTGCCGCCCGCCGCCGAGAAGACGCCGGCTGACGCCCCGCCCGCGTGGGAGCATGCGATTTACCCGCTGCAACCGCGCTCCTTTGTACTGATGAGCCGCGCCAGGAGCAGCGCATGATGCGAGCGGGTGCCGTCGCGTTGCGGGCGAGCCAGTCGGGTTTCCAGCAAGCGCAAGGTGCCGGCGCCGATGTCTGACTCGGGGACCCATAACGACGCGGAACTGGCGCAGTTGTGCGCGGTGTACGGCATTGCGCCCCACTACCACGACATCTGGGGCAACCGGATTGCGATACCCGATGCCAACCTCGTCGCGCTGCTCGCCGAGTTCGGTATCGACGCCGGTACGCCGGAGCGCATAGGCCATGCACTGCGCGAAGCGCACTCCGCAGCCTGGCGCCAGGCGCTACCGCCAGTCGCTGCAATTTCTGCCGGCGCGGCAACGTGGTCACTGCCGGTGCGCGTGCCCGAGTCCACCAAAGTGCTGCAATGGACCGTGACCGAGGAGGGCGGCGCCCGGCACCAGGGTGAATTCGATGCGGCGCAACTGCCCGTAATCCAGCGCGGGGAATGTGATGGCCAGTCGGTTCGAGAACTTCGGGTGGAATTCGCACTGCCGCTTCCCGCGGGTTATCACACGCTTTCGCTGGACGGTTCGGGTCATTCGACTCTGCTGATTGCCGCGCCGGCGCGCTGCTATCAACCGCCTGCGCTCAACGACAACAGGCGCATCTGGGGGCCAGCCGTGCAACTCTATGCGCTGCGCTCGGAACGCAACTGGGGGATCGGCGATTTCAGCGACCTGTTCCGGTTCGTTGAAACCGCCGCCGATATTGGCGCGGGCATCGTCGGGCTGAACCCCTTGCATGCACTGTTCGCGCACAATCCTGCGCACGCCAGTCCGTACAGCCCCTCGTCGCGCATTCGCCTGAACGTGCTCTACCTCGACGTCGAGGCGATCGAGGAATTCCGCGAATGCGAGCCGGCGCAACGCGTCGTGCGCTCGGCGGAGTTTCAGTCTCGGCTCGCGCAGCTGCGCGACGCGCCGCTGGTGGACTATCCCGGCGTATGCGCAGCGAAGCAGGAAGTCCTCGAATTGCTGTTTGCGCAGTTCCGCGCGCATCACCTGGAGAAACAAACTGCGCGTGGCCGCGCCTTTCGCGCGTTTCAGGAAAGTCGCGGCAACGCCTTGCGCCTGCATGCCACTTACGAGGCTCTTCAAGCGCAGTTCCACGGCGCGGATGCGACAGTGTGGGGCTGGCCGGTATGGCCCGAGCCGTATCGTGATCACGATTCGCCCGAGGTGGCGCAATTCGCGGATGCGCATCGCGAACGTATCGAGTTCTATGAGTATCTGCAGTGGCAGGCCGACAGCCAGCTCGAGAGGGTCAACCAGCGCTGCCAGGCGCGCGGACTTGCTGTGGGCCTTTATCTCGATCTTGCAGTATCGGTGGACCGCGCCGGTTCGGATACCTGGACCAGCCAGGAATCGTTTGCGCTGGGCGCAAGCGTGGGCGCCCCGCCCGATGAATTCAATCCGAACGGCCAAGGCTGGGGCCTGCCCCCGCTGCGGCCCGATCGCCTGCGCGCCAGCGGCTATCGCGTATTCATCGAGGCCCTGCGCGAGAACATGCGTCACGCGGGCGCCTTGCGCATCGATCACGTCATGGGATTGATGCGCCTTTACTGGATTTCGCCGGGCAAGACGGCGCGCGATGGCGCCTACGTGCATTACGCGCTGGACGAGATGCTCGCGATCGTCGCGCTCGAGAGCGAGCGCTGCCGTTGCCTGGTCATTGGCGAAGACCTTGGCACGGTAGCCGATGAGATGCGTGCAGGTCTGGTGCGCTACGGTGTCCTTTCCTATCGCCTGCTGTATTTCGAACGGGGCGACGGCGGCGCGTTCAAGCCCGCCGAACAGTATCCGCGCGACGCGCTGGTGGCGGTCAGCACCCACGATCTGGCCACCCTTGCTGGATGGTGGACCGGGCGCGATCTGCAGGTGCGCCTCGAACTGGGACTGTTTCCGAACCGTGGCGTGTACGAGAAACAACTCGTCGACCGCGCGCAGGAACGCGTGCGTCTGCTGCTGGCACTGCAGCACGCTGGCATGCTGCCACCAGATGCCGTCGTCGAACCCACCGGGTCGCAAGCCCTGACGCCGGCGCTGTTCGAGGCAATTCATGCCTTTGTGGCCACCACACCGGCGCAAGTCATGATGGTCCAGATCGAAGATGCGCTCGGCGTTGCCGACCAGGCCAATATGCCAGGCACCACCGACGAGCATCCGAACTGGAAACGAAAGCTCGTGGCAACGCTGGAGCAAATAGCCACCAGTGAACGGGTGCGCCGCCTGGCCGCAGTACTGACGGATATCCGGCCGCATGTGGCACTGCGCGCGCCGCTTGCCGAAGCGCGCGTGCCCCGCGCCACCTACCGGTTGCAACTGAACAAGGATTTCACTTTCGACGACGCGTTGAGGATCCTGCCCTACCTGGCCCGTCTCGGCATCAGCCATGTGTATTGTTCGCCGATCCTGCGCGCGCGGCCGGGCAGCCTGCACGGCTACGACATCGTCGCGCATGACGAGATCAATCCCGAAATGGGCGGCGCCGAAGGCTTCGCGCGCTTCAGCGCGGGCCTGCGCGAGCACGGCCTGGGGCTGCTGCTCGACATGGTGCCCAACCACATGGGCGTGCTGGGTGAAGACAACGCATGGTGGATGGACGTGCTGGAAAACGGACCGGCCTCCGCGTACGCGCAATATTTCGACATCGACTGGTACCCCATCAACGCCGAACTCGAAGGCAAGGTGCTGGTGCCTGCGCTGGGCGACCATTACGGCAACCTGCTTGCGAGCGGCGAACTCAAACTCGTGTTCGAACGCGACGCAGGCAGTTTCGCGATCCGCTACCACGAACACCGCTTCCCGCTCGATCCGAGCAGCTACCCCGCGGTGCTGGGTCACGCCGAAGCGCTGCTCACGGCAGGCGAACAACGCGCGGCGCTGTCGAGCCTGGCGGCGGCCTTCAAGCATCTGCCGCCGCGCCATACGCGCGATGCTGGCGCGTTGTCTGAACGTATTCGCGATAAGGAAGTTCACAAGGGGCGTCTCGCGCGGCTTGCCGGCCGGCGGCCCGATGTGGCGAGCGCCATCGACACGGCATTGGCTACGCTGAATGCACCCGGTCCGCACGAAGCGCTGCACGAACTGCTCGAAGTGCAAGCCTACCGGCTCGCGTTCTGGCGCGTTGCATCCGACGAGATCAACTACCGGCGCTTTTTCGACATCAACGATCTGGCGGCCTTGCGCATGGAAGACGAGCGCGTGTTCGAAGCCACGCACGCCTTCACCCTGGAACTGGCCGCTTCCGGCAAGGTGGACGGCTTGCGCATCGATCACCCGGACGGGCTTTACGATCCGGCGCAGTATTTCCGGCGGTTGCAGGAAGGCTACGCTCGTCGCACCGGCATCGCGCTGCCCGAACTCGACGCGACCGGCCGGCCGGCCCGCTCGCTTTATGTCGTCGCCGAGAAAATCGCCGCGCCGCACGAGGACGTGCCGCAGACCTGGCACGTGCACGGCACCACCGGCTATCGCTTCGCCAACGTGATCACCGGCGTGCTGATCGATACCGCCGCGCAGGCCAAGTTCGACCGCATCTGGCACAGCTTCTCGCGAGAGGAAGAAACTTTCGAGGAATTCGCCTATCTGGGCAAGCGCGCCATCATGCGCAGCGCGCTTGCGTCGGAACTCACGGTGCTCTCCAGCCAGATGCTGCGCATCGCGCGCCTGGACCATCGCACGCGCGACTACACGTTCAACACCCTGCGTCAGGCCATTGCCGAAGTCACCGCCTGCCTGCCGGTGTACAGAACCTATATCGTGGACTCTGCGACCGAACAGGACCTGCGCTACATCGATTGGGCCGTGGCGCATGCGCGCCGCCGCAGCCAGGCGGCGGACACGTCGATCTTCAATTTCGTGCGCCAATCCCTGCTCGGTCAGGCGATCGAGGGCGCCAGCGACGAGTTGCGAGAGCGCGTGCGCCACATCGCGATCCGCTTCCAGCAGTTCACGGCACCGGTTGCGGCCAAAGGCGTCGAAGACACCGCGTTCTACCGCTATCACCGCCTTACGTCGCTCAATGAGGTGGGCGGCGACCCAGGCCAGTTCGGTATGACCGTGCGCGCCTTTCACGGCGCCAGCGCCGACCGTGCCGCGCACTGGCCGCACACCATGCTTGCGACCTCGACCCATGACAACAAGCGCTCCGAGGATGTACGCAACCGCATCAATGTTCTGTCCGAGGCGCCCGCGGCCTGGCGGCTTGCACTGCGGCGCTGGAGCTTGCTCAATCGCGGGCATCGCACGCTGATCGACGACGTGAAAGCGCCATCGCGCGCGAATGAGTATCTGCTTTACCAGACTTTGCTCGGCACCCTGCCCTTTGGCGCGCTGGATGAAACCTCCCTGGCCGCCTGGCGCGAGCGCATCGAAGCCTACATGGTCAAGGCCGCGCGCGAAGCCAAGTCCCATACCAGCTGGATCAGCCCGAACGAGGAATATGAAGCCGCGTTGACCGGTTTCGTGCGCGGCGCTCTCGCCCACGTGCAACCCAATCCGTTCCTCGATGATTTGCGCGCGCGCGCCGAGCCGATCGCATGGTTTGGCGCGCTCAACAGCCTGACCATGGCCCTGGT
>CBDDRM010000052.1:0-8779 GCA_965233135.1 uncultured bacterium
GTGTCTCGGCGAAGCGCTCCTCTTCCTGTCTGAGCACGTCGCTCACACGGACCTGCGCTGCGGGCAATTCCGGATAGGCTTCGCCCATGACGCGCGCCAGATCTGCCACGAGCTTGTGAAAGAATGGTTTGGTTTGTCCGAGCTTGTAGCCGTGGCGGATCGCGCGACGGATGATCCGGCGCAAGACGTAACCTCGCCCTTCATTGCCGGGGATCACGCCGTCCACGATCAGAAACGAACAGGCACGGATGTGATCCGCGATCACGCGCAACGAGCTTGAAGCCAGGTCCGTGGCGCCGGTTGCTTTTGCCGCCGCCTTGATGAGTTCCTGGAACAGGTCGATGTCGTAGTTGCTGTGCACGCCTTGCAGCACCGCGGCGATTCGCTCCAGACCCATGCCGGTATCGACGGACGGCTTCGGCAGCGGATGCATCGTGCCGGTCTCGTCGCGATTGAATTGCATGAACACCAGGTTCCATATTTCGATGTAGCGGTCTCCGTCGGCGTCCGGAGTGCCGGGGGGACCGCCTTCGATACCGGGACCATGGTCGTAGAAGATTTCCGTGCAGGGGCCGCAGGGGCCCGTATCGCCCATCTGCCAGAAGTTGTCGCTTTGAAATTTGCCGCCGCCGGGTTTGTCGCCAATGCGCGCGATGCGCTGCGCAGGCACCTTGATGTCGTTGGCCCAGATGTCGTAAGCCTCGTTGTCGGTCTCGTAGACCGTAATCCACAGACGCTTGGGATCAAGCCCGTACTCACCGGTCAGCAATTCCCAGGCGAAACGGATGGCATCGCGCTTGAAGTAGTCGCCGAAACTGAAGTTGCCCAGCATCTCGAAAAACGTGTGATGCCGCGCGGTGTAGCCCACGTTTTCCAGATCGTTGTGCTTGCCTCCCGCGCGTACGCAACGTTGCGACGTCGTGGCGCGCACGTAGGGCCGCTTGTCCTGGCCCAGAAATACGTCCTTGAACTGGACCATGCCGGCGTTGGTAAACAGCAGGGTCGGATCGTTGCCCGGGACGAGCGGGCTGGAAGCCACGATGGTATGGCCCTGCTTTTTGAAAAACTCAAGGAAACGTGTGCGGATTTCGCTGCTTTTCATTGCCTGGAGACCGATGGATGCGAAAATCGCCGGAGCCACAGGGTTCCAGCGTTTTAATTGTTGGACCCGGATTATTGCATTACCGGCGCCGCCGGGGCTACTTCTGCGTGGCGCGCAGAACCCGATGGATGACTTCGGCGGAGAATCCGCGGCTCGCGAGGAAGCGCGACTGACGCGCGCGTTCTTCCAGTGTGTCGGGTAGGCCGTCAAACTTCTTCTGCCAGACGGCCCGGGCCGCCTCGATTTCACCGTCCTTCAACTGTGCCTGCGCCGCGGCTACAGCAGCTTCCGAAACGCCCTTTTCGCGCAGTTCATGCAGGATGCGTGCTGCGCCAAACCGGCGCCGACGCACCGTTGTGAGTTGCTCAACGAAACGCGCTTCGGAGAGCCAGCCGCGCTGTTCCAAGTCATCGAGCAGCGCCTCGAGCTCAGCGGGTTCGTCTGCCAACGGCTGCAGCTTGACCTTGAGTTCCTGGCGGGAATGTTCCCGCCGCGCCAGAGCCTTGAGCGCGCGCGCGCGCAGGTTCACTGTCGCGCTTGCCACCGTTGCCTTTACTCCATGGCTTCGAGCACCGGCGCCAAGGGCTTTTCGGCCACGTGTTCGCGGATCTTGTTTTCGATCTCCTTGGCCATGTCCGGGTGATCCCTGAGAAACTCGCGGGTGTTGTCCTTGCCCTGGCCGATACGATCCTTGCCGTAGCTATACCATGCGCCTGATTTCTCGATAATCTTGTAGAGCACGCCAAGTTCGATGAGTTCACCCTCCAGAGAAATTCCCTCGCCGTAGAGGATGTCGAATTCAGCCTGGCGAAACGGCGGCGCGACCTTGTTCTTGACGACCTTGGCGCGGGTCTCGTTGCCGACCACTTCCTCGCCTTTCTTGATCGAGCCGATGCGGCGGATATCGATGCGCACCGAGGCATAGAACTTGAGTGCATTTCCGCCGGTCGTGGTTTCAGGGTTCCCGAACATCACGCCGATTTTCATGCGGATCTGGTTGATGAAAATCACCAGCGTATTGGAGCGCTTGATGTTCGCGGTCAGCTTGCGCAGCGCCTGCGACATCAGGCGCGCCTGCAAGCCCATCTGCGGCTCACCCATTTCACCCTCGATTTCGGCCTTCGGCGTCAGCGCCGCTACCGAGTCGACGACGACCACGTCCACCGAGCCCGAACGCACGAGCATGTCGGCGATTTCCAGCGCCTGTTCGCCGTTGTCGGGTTGGGAAATCAGCAGCTCCGACACATTGCAACCAAGCTTCTGCGCGTACTGCGGATCGAGTGCGTGCTCGGCATCGATGAACGCCGCCGTACCGCCGATTTTTTGCATCTGCGCGATGACCGACAAGGTCAGCGTGGTCTTGCCCGAGGACTCGGGGCCGTAAATTTCGACGATGCGCCCCCGCGGCAGGCCGCCGATCCCGAGCGCAAGGTCCAGACCCAGCGACCCGGTGGACACGACCTCGACGTCTTTGGCAATATCCTTCTCGCCCAGGCGCATGATCGAGCCCTTGCCAAACTGTTTCTCGATCTGGGAAAGGGCGGCGGCGAGCGCCTTGCTCCGGTTTTCGTCCATTCACTGGTCCTCTCTGGTCAACGCGGAATTATTGCATTAAAGGTCGGACAAAGCAGTCGTGACCTGCGCCTGCCCGCCATAAAGCGGCAAGGCGCGACCATACTACTGTATTTATATACAGTATCGCAACTATTCCCCGGCAAGGATGTACAAACTCATGCGATTCAGTGGCTTAGGATGGCACCGCCGCAGGCGATGCGTCACGAACCGCGAGTGAGCCGCGCCAGCAGCCCTTCGAGCGCAGCGATGACGCTCTGCCGGCGCACCGCATCGCGGTCGCCGGCGAAACGCACGGCCTGCGCGACCGCATCATGCCCCTTTGTTCCCCAGGCTATCAGCACGGTACCCACCGGCTTTTGACGCGATCCGCCATCCGGCCCGGCAATCCCGCTGACCGCGACGGCGACTTGCGCGCGGCTGCGGGCGAGCGCGCCGGCTACCATTTCACGCACGGTTTGCTCGGAGACGGCACCGAAGTTACGCAGAGTCTCCGCGCTGACACCGAGCATTTCCTGTTTGGCTTCGTTGGTGTAGGTAACGAACCCGCGATCGAACCATTTCGAGCTCCCGGGCACCATGGTGATGGCCTGGCCGATCCAGCCCCCAGTGCAGGACTCCGCGGCGGTCATCATCAGGCTGCGCGTCTTCAGCGCATCGCCGACCCTTCCCGCCAACTCGTAGATTTCTGCATCCATCAGTTTCAGCCTCGGCGGTTAACCAAACAGAAATTTCCAGCCGGCCAGACACAGCAGCGTAAAAAACGCCGCCAGCAAATCGTCGAACATCACGCCGAGCCCGTTGCGCAAGGTGCGATCGAAATAGCGGATGGGCATCGGCTTGAAGATATCGAACAGGCGGAACAGCAGGAACGCGAAAGCCTGCCAAATCGGAGTCGGCGGCGTGAAATACAGCACGATGAGGAACGCCACGGTCTCATCCCAGACCATGCCGCCGTGATCGTGCACGCCAAGGGATTTCCCGGTCACGTGACAAGCCCAGACGCCGACCAGGAACAGAACCGGCAGCAGGGCCAGATAGACCTGCCCGCCCAGGCTCGCCAGAAGCCAGCCATGCATCGGCACGGCCAGCAGAGTGCCGAAAGTACCCGGCGCAAACGGCATCATGCCGACGCCAAAACTGAATGCGATCACGTGCGCCGGGTGCGACAACATCCAGCGCGCGGAGGGCCTCCCGGCAAGTTCAGCGGAAATGGTCAAAGCCCTGCTCTTTCAGAGGTACGGCGCGGCCGTAGGCGTCGACGACGGTGACCGAATCGCCTTCGACGATCCGGCCGATCCGCGTCAATGCAATGTCCAGGCGCGTAGCAATCGCCATGATCGCGGCTGCATTGCGCACGGTGGCGGTAAAACACAGTTCATAGTCGTCCCCGCCGGAAAGTATCGCGCGCATCACGTCAGCTTGTTCACGCAACGAGCCCAATTCCGCAGCGCATGGCACCTCGGCATAGCGGATTTGCGCACCGACCCGCGAGCGCTCGCAGATATGTCCCAGATCGCCCAACAGGCCATCCGAAATATCGATCGCGCTGCTTGCAAGCCCCGTCAGTTCGAGACCCAGTGCAACGCGTGGCATCGGCCAGTCGAGCCGATGGCGGCAGCGTTCGAGTACAGGTGAAGCCAGTGCCAGGTCCCCGCGCGCGTGCGCAACGGCTGCCGCGGCAGCCCCGAGTTCGCCTGAAACCCAGATGTCATCGCCCGGTTTCGCGCCGTCGCGCCGCAACGCCCGGCCCTGCCTGACTTCGCCCATGATCTGCACGCAGATCGTTCGCGGGCCACGCGTGGTATCCCCACCTATCAGATCGACACCATGCTGATCGGCCAACGCGAAGAAACCCCGCGAGAACGCTTCCAGCCACTGCGGATTCGTGTCGGGCAAAGCCAGGGAAAGCATGGCCCAGCGCGGCGCTGCACCCATCGCCGCCATGTCCGACAGGTTCACTGCCAGCGATTTGTGACCCAACGCGACCGGATCCACCGCGGCCAGAAAATGAACGCCCTCGACCAGCATGTCCGTCGAAGCCGCCACTTCGTGCCCGGCCGTGACCCCAAACAATGCCGCGTCATCGCCGACGCCCAGTGTCGTGTGGCGCGGGGCGCGTGTGAAATAGCGCGCGATCAGATCGAATTCCGACAGCATGCTTCGCCCTTGATTTCTGTGCCGTTGGTGTCGTCGCTGCGCCCGTGGTTCTCGATGCGGGCGCTTTAGTTTTTGCCGAGTTTCTGCAGGAAGGCCTGATACTCGTCTTCTTTCATGGTGAAACTGTGTTCGGGCAGCGGGAACTGGCCCTTGTGCACGTCTTCCTGGAAATCTGCCAGCGCCTTGCTGATCAGTTCCCAGCAGTTCGCGTAGCGCTTGACGAACTTGGGCGTGAAACGATCGAACAGCCCCACCATGTCGTGTAACACCAGATTCTGGCCGTCGCAATGCGGGCCGGCGCCGATGCCGATCGTAGGGATGGTCAATTTCTCCGTGATGACCTGCGCGACACGATCCGGGATGGCCTCCAGCACGATGGCGAAGCACCCGGCCTGTTCCATCGCCAGCGCATCTTTCAGCAGTTGCACGCCGGTCTCCGCGCTCTTGCCCTGCACCTTGAAGCCGCCCAGCTTGGAGACGAGTTGGGGCGTCAGCCCGATGTGCGCCATGACGGGCACGCCCGCCTTGACGACCGCTTCGGCAACCGGCGCGAAATCCTCCCCGCCTTCCAGCTTGACGACATCGGTGCCGCCTTCCTTGAGCATGCGCATGGCGCTGTTGATCGCGTCTGCAGTGCAGGCGTGATACGCGCCCAGCGGCAGGTCACCGACCAGCAGGGCGCGACGGGTTGCCCGCGAAATGGCTTTTGCGTGGTGGATCATCTCGTCCATGGTCACCGGCACCGTACCCGAGTATCCCAGCGCAGTCATGCCCAGAGAATCGCCGATCAGAATGCAGTCGACGCCGGAGCGGTCTACGAGTTGCGCGGTCGGGAAATCCACCGCGGTGACCTGGAAAATCTTTTCTCCCCGGTCGACCTTGGCCTGCAGGTCGAAAATTGTGAGCTTTTTCGGTGCCGCTGATTCAGCCATTTTTTCTCTCCCCTTCGAAGCATGTACGAATACGCCCGCTGCAAAGACGCGAATACTCCACAGGACGTGACACAGAGCAAGGACACGAGGAGTAACGGCGTGGATACGTCCGTCCCCCTGGCGCGCATTCCCGTCATATCCATTCTGTTCTTGTTTGCGCCCTTTTGGGTTTCTCTGCGCCTGTGCGACGGATGTTCACCCCGGAGCTAGCGTACGCGGGCGCCGTTGCGGGCGGCAAACTCATGCGGCCGCAACTCGGCTGCGAGTTTGTCGAGTACCCCGTTGACGTACTTGTACCCGTCGGTGCCGCCGAAACTCTTGGCCAGTTCGATCGCTTCGTTGATGACGACCCGATAAGGGGTTTCGATGTGATCGCGCAGCTCGAACGCGGACAGCAGCAACAGCGCATGTTCGACCGGCGACAAAGACTTGATTTCGCGATCGAGATGTGGAGCCAGCAATTGCCGGAGCGCATCTGCATTGCCTGCCACGCCCCGCACCAGAGCCTCCGCCAGGGCCTGGTCGGCCTTGGGAAAATCCTTTTGCTCATGCAATTGCGCGATGAGCGTCTGCGCCGCGGATTCGTTCACCAGCCACTGATAAAGCGCCTGCAGCGCGAACTCGCGGGCGCGCCGCCTATTGTTCTTCATCGATTGCCTTCAGCAGGTTGGCCATTTCGACTGCCGCGCGGGCACAATCCGCGCCCTTCTCGTGCATGCGCGCGGCGGCCTGGTCGTCATTGTCGGTGGTAAGAATGCCGTTGGCGATGGGCACGCCGGTATCGAGTTGCACCTGCATCACGCCATCTGCCGATTGATTCGATACGACCTCGAAATGATATGTCTCGCCGCGGATGACTGCGCCCAGTGCTACCAGCGCATCGAAGCGGCCCGTGCCGG
Source organism: uncultured bacterium (assembly GCA_965233135.1). Lineage (GTDB taxonomy): Bacteria > Pseudomonadota > Gammaproteobacteria > Burkholderiales > JACQAP01 > JACQAP01. The sequence continues at coordinate 6,666 of CBDDRM010000052.1, forward strand.
CCAGTTTTTGCAGTACCAATGGAATCTCGAGCGCGCCGGGCACGGTGGCGACCTCGATATCGGCATGTATCACGCCAAGTTTGCCAAGTTCGGCCGTGCAGGCTGACAGCAGCCCATCGCCGATGTCCTGATTGAATCGGCCGACCACGATGCCAATGCGCAGTGCCACGCCATCGAGGTCGGATGGGTATTCGAAGATTTCGTCGTTGGTGGCCATTTTGTGATTGTCGTGAATATCGTGAATGTCGTGAATATCGTGAATGTCGCAAACGTCTCAGGATCGTGACGGCGTGACGGTCGTGACGATCGTGACGTCGTAAATAGCGTCTCCGGCAGTCACGATCGTCACATCGTCACGCGCCTTACGGCCTCTCCTCTGCCTGTAAATACCCGGTGACTTCCAGGTCCCAGCCGGTCATGCTCGGCATTTTCCTGGGGGGGCCCAGCACTTTCATACGGGCCACTCCCAGATCCCGCAGGATCTGGGCGCCGATGCCATAGGTGCGCAGATCGACCTTCTGCAGTTGCGCATCGCGGTCGTTCGACAGGCGATCTAGCAGTTCCGCTCCGGTTTCAGTCCGGTGCAGCAGCACCACTACGCCGCAATCCGCGGCCGAGATGGCTCGCAGCGCATCGTTCAGATTCCAGGAGTGGCTGCGGCTGCCGGCATCCAGAAAATCAGCCACCGACAGCGGTTCATGCACCCGGACCAGAGTTTCCCGTCCCGGCACCACCTCGCCTTTGACCAGCGCGATGTGCGTATCGCGCGAACTCTTGTCCTGATAAGCCACCAGCCTGAATGGACCAAACACCGTCGCGAGCGGCCGCTCGGCCTTGCGTTCGACCAGCGACTCGGTGCGGCTGCGGTAGTGGATCAGATCGGCGATGGTACCAATCCTGATCTGGTGTTTCGCCGCGAATTCCATCAAATCGGGCAATCGCGCCATTTCGCCGTCGTCTTTCAGAATCTCGCAGATCAAGGCGGCAGGCGTGAGGCCCGCGAGCTGCGCCAGATCGCAGCCGGCTTCGGTATGACCTGCCCGAACCAGCACGCCGCCCTTCTGCGCCATCAGCGGGAAGATGTGCCCGGGCTGCACGATGTCCTCGGGTCTGGCATCCCGCTTGACGGCCGCTTGCACGGTACGGGCGCGGTCGGCCGCTGATATTCCGGTCGTGACCCCGGTGGCCGCTTCGATCGACATCGTAAAATTCGTACCCATGCGCGAGCGGTTATCGCCGACCATCAGCCGCAGATCGAGCTGGCGGCAGCGCTCTTCGGTCAAGGTCAGGCAAATCAGGCCCCGGCCATGTTTGGCCATGAAATTGACCGCCTCGGGCGACACGAACTCCGCCGCCATCAACAGATCGCCTTCATTCTCGCGCTCCTCCTCGTCCACGAGGATGACCATGCGGCCGGCGCGCAGGTCGCCAATAATCTCGTCAGTAGTGCTGATGTTCATCTCTCAAGGCTTGCGGGGAACGGGCCGGCTGGGGCCGACGCACGCAGGAATCGGTCGCGGCACGCGCGGATTAGTCGGAAATCGTGCATTGTGCCAGATCGATCAACCGCGAGACATGGGTTTGCCATCATCGCGTCGCAACGGAACCCGCGAAGAGGCCAAAACCCTAGGCAGTGCCACCTTCTTGTGATGTACTGGGCGTATGCATCAGGCATCCTGAGTCGGTCACGTCAAGGAGGCTGGGAATGCGAGGGACCCGGGTTGGGAATCGCGTCGTCAAAGCAGCGGACAACCTTCCGCGCGCCTAGCTGCCTGCATGCCCACCCACCGCAAACTCGCCGCCATTCTCTCCGCTGACGCTGCCGGCTACTCGCGGCTGATGGCCGATGACGAAGCGGCCACCCTGCGGTTGCTCAACGAATCCAGAGCCGTGTTCAGCAAGCATGTTGCAACCCACGGCGGGCGGCTCATCGATACCGCCGGCGACAGCGTTCTGGCGGAGTTCGTCAGCCCCGTTGAGGCAGTGAGCGCAGCCACCGATATCCAGCGCGAACTCGCCGACCGTAACGCGCCGCTGGCCGAGCACCGGCGCATGTTGTTTCGCATTGGGATCAATCTGGGCGATGTGATCGAACAGGACGACGGAACCCTGTA
>CBDDRM010000053.1:0-6868 GCA_965233135.1 uncultured bacterium
CACGGAGATGGTGATGCCGGGGGACAACATCGGCATCACGGTGCAGTTGATCCAGCCCATTGCGATGGAAGAAGGCTTGCGCTTTGCCATCCGCGAAGGCGGTCGTACCGTGGGCGCCGGCGTCGTCGCAAAAATATTGGAATAACGAACATGCAAAGCCAGAAAATCCGCATCAGGTTGAAAGCGTTCGACTACCGCCTGATCGACCAGTCTGCGATCGAAATCGTCGAAACAGCCAAGCGTACCGGTGCCGTGGTCAAGGGTCCGGTGCCACTGCCCACGCGCATCGAGCGTTTCGATGTGCTGCGCAGCCCGCACGTGAACAAGACTTCGCGCGATCAGTTCGAGATTCGCACGCATCTGCGATTGATGGACATCATCGATCCGACCGACAAGACGGTCGACGCGCTGATGAAACTCGATCTTCCGGCCGGCGTGGACGTGGAGATCAAGCTGTAAGGCGAATTAGCGTAGTGCCCGGGCGGGCAAAAAAACAGCGGCCCGGTAAAAAATAGATCGGCCGGTCAATTGCAACTGGCCCCTTTTGTTAAAGGGAAACAAAAATGAGCTTAGGACTAGTCGGTCGCAAGATCGGCATGACGAGACTTTTCACCGACGACGGCGATGCCGTCCCGGTGACGGTCGTCGATGTGTCGAACAATCGCGTGACCCAGATCAAGACCCCGGAGACCGACGGTTACGCCGCGATCCAGGTCGCCTTCGGAAAGCGCCGCGCCAGCCGTGTCAGCAAGCCGGCTGCAGGGCATTTTGCCAAAGCCGGTGTCGAAGCCGGACACGTGCTCAGCGAGTTTCGCGTAGAGCCCGATCAACTCGCCAATTTCAAGGTGGGCGGGCAGGTCGGCGTCGATATCTTCAAGGTGGGTCAATTGGTCGATGTGACCGGCACCACCATCGGCAAGGGCTTTGCCGGCGTCATCAAACGCCACCATTTCTCCTCGAACCGCGCTTCTCATGGCAACTCGCGTTCCCATAACGTGCCCGGCTCCATCGGCATGGCGCAGGATCCGGGACGCGTGTTCCCCGGAAAGCGCATGTCCGGGCATCTGGGCGCCGTCAAGCGCACGGCGCAGAAGCTCCAGATCGTGCGTATCGATGCGGACCGCCAGTTGCTGCTGATCAAAGGCGCGGTCCCGGGCTCCGAAGGCGGCGGCCTGGTTGTGCATCCTTCCGTGAAGGCGAGGGCGTAATGGAATTGAAGCTGATCGATGCGAAGGGCCAGTCCACTGCCAGTGTCAAGGCATCGGACGAATTGTTCGGCCGCGAATACAACGAATCGCTGGTGCATCAGGTCGTCACGGCCTACATGGCCAATGCGCGCATGGGAACGCGTGCGCAAAAGGGCCGCAGTGAGATTGCGAAATCCACGCGCAAGCCGTGGCGCCAGAAAGGCACCGGCCGCGCGCGCGCCGGTATGGCGTCGAGCCCGTTGTGGCGCGGGGGCGGCAAGATCTTCCCGAACGGCCCGGAGGAGAATTTCAGCCAGAAGGTCAACCGCAAGATGTTTCGCGCGGGACTGTCGGCCATTCTGTCGCAGCTGGCGCGCGACGGTCGCTTGGCGGTCGTCGAGGATTTTACGCTGGCCTCTCCCAAGACCAAGCTGCTGGCACAGAAAGTCCGGGAAATGGGGATGGAGAACGTCCTGATCATCACCGACAAGCTCGACGACAATCTCGCGCTGTCGGCGCGCAATCTGGCGAACGTCCTGGTGATCGAACCCAGGCAGGCCGACCCGGTTAGTCTGCTGCGTTTCAACAATACGCTGATCACCAAGGGCGCGGTCGCGAAAATCGAGGAGATGCTGGCATGAAGGCAGCCGCTGTGAAACCGGGCGTCGTCAACCAGGAGCGCCTGATGCAGGTATTGCTCGCGCCGGTGGTGTCTGAAAAGAGTACCTATGTGGCCGATAAGAACGAGCAGGTCATTTTCCGCGTCGTCTCGGATGCAACCAAACCCGAAATCAAGGCCGCCGTGGAGTTGCTGTTCAAGGTCCAGGTCGATAGCGTTCAGGTGACCAACGTCAAGGGCAAGGAAAAGCGCTTTGGCCGTTTCATCGGTCGCCGGCGCCACTGGAAGAAGGCTTACGTGTGCCTGAAGCCGGGCCAGGAGATCAACTTCGCCGCAGGGGAGACCAAGTAATGGCACTGGTCAAAGTCAAACCGACATCGCCGGGACGCCGCGCGCTCGTCAAGGTCGTCAACCCGAACCTGCACAAGGGCAGGCCGGTTGCCGCCCTGGTCGAAAGACAGAGCAAGCGCGCCGGGCGCAACAACAGCGGCCATATCACCACGCGTCACAAGGGTGGCGGCCACAAGCAGCACTATCGCATCGTCGACTTCGTGCGCAACAAGGACGGCATCGTGGCGAAGGTGGAGCGGCTCGAATACGACCCGAACCGCAGCGCCACGCTGGCATTGTTGTGCTACGCCGATGGTGAACGGCGTTACGTGATCGCGCCCAAGGGCATCACGGTCGGCCAGGAAGTCATCAACGGCTCGGAAGCGCCGATCAAGGCGGGCAATACGCTGCCGCTTCGCAATATTCCGGTCGGCAGCACGGTACATTGCATCGAGATGCAGCCGGGAAAGGGCGCGCAACTGGCCCGTGCCGCCGGTACCTCGGTCCAGCTGCTGGCGCGCGAAGGCGTGTATGCCCAGTTGCGGCTACGCTCCGGCGAAATTCGCAAGGTGCATGTCGATTGCCGCGCCACCATCGGTGAAGTCGGCAACGAGGAGCACAACCTGGAATCGATCGGCAAGGCAGGCCGGGTACGCTGGCGTGGTGTGCGCCCGACGGTGCGTGGTGTGGCCATGAATCCGATCGACCATCCGCATGGCGGCGGCGAGGGCAAGACGGCGGCAGGTCGCGATCCGGTGAGCCCCTGGGGTACTCCAACGAAGGGTTACAAGACCCGCCGCAACAAGCGCACGCGCACCATGATCGTGCGTAACCGTCACGGCAAATAAAGGGTAGGGAAATATGGCACGTTCCATCAAGAAAGGCCCGTTCGTCGATCATCATCTGGTGCAGAAGGTGGAGACGGCGCGCGCATCTAAAGACAAGCGTCCGATCAAGACCTGGTCGCGTCGCTCGACCATCCTTCCGGACTTTGTCGGGCTGACCATCGCCATTCACAACGGTCGGCAGCACGTTCCGATTTACATCAGCGAGAACATGGTCGGACACAAGCTGGGCGAGTTCGCGCTGACCCGCACCTTCAAGGGCCACACCGGGGACAAGAAGGCTACGGTCGCCCCGGCGGCGCCGCGCAAGTAAGGCGACAGGAGAGATGACGATGAAAACTTCAGCGGTTTTGCGCGGTGTTCGGCTCTCGGCCCAGAAAGGGCGGCTGGTGGCCGACCTGATTCGCGGCATGCCGGTCGACCGTGCGCTCAACGTGCTTGCTTTCAGCCCGAAGAAAGGCGCCAAGATCATTCGCAAGGTGCTCGAATCGGCCATTGCCAATGCCGAACACAACGACGGCGCAGATATCGATGAACTGAACGTCAAGACGATTCACGTCGAGCAGGGCGCGAGCCTGAAGCGCTTCATGCCCCGCGCCAAGGGCCGCGGCTTCAAGATCACCAAACCCACCTGCCACATCTACGTCACGGTCGGGGACAAGGAGTAAGCATGGGACAGAAAATACATCCGATCGGGTTCCGGCTCTCGGTGCAGCGTAACTGGACTTCGCGCTGGTACTCGAACAGCAAGAATTTTCCGGCCATGCTGCATGAGGACATCAAGGTTCGCGATTTTCTGAAGAAGAAACTCGCCCACGCCGCGGTCAGCAAAGTGGTCATCGAGCGTCCCGCCAAGAACGCGAAAATCACCATTTACAGCGCCCGCCCGGGCGTGGTGATCGGCAAGAAAGGCGAAGATATCGAGAACCTGCGCGGCCAGTTGCAGAAGTTGATGGGCGTGCCGGTGCACGTCAATATCGAAGAAGTGCGCAAACCCGAAGTCGATGCGCAACTGATCTCCGATTCCATCGCGCAGCAACTGGAGAAGCGGATCATGTTCCGCCGCGCCATGAAGCGGGCCATCCAGAATGCCATGCGCCTGGGCGCCCAGGGCATCAAGATCATGAGCGCGGGCCGGTTGAACGGGATCGAGATTGCCCGCACCGAGTGGTATCGCGAGGGCCGTGTGCCGCTGCATACCCTGCGTGCCGACATCGATTATGGATTCTCCGAGGCGAAAACCACCTACGGCGTGATCGGCATCAAGGTGTGGGTGTTCAAGGGCGAAGTATTGGGCCGCGGCGAACAGCCGGTGGCCGCTCCCGCTCCCGAACCCGAGAGGAAGGCAAGACGAGGAGCAAAGAATGCTGCAACCAGCTAGAAGAAAATATCGCAAGGAACAAAAAGGCCGCAATACCGGCGTAGCCACGCGCGGTGCAAAAGTCAGTTTCGGCGAGTTCGGGCTCAAGGCCGTGGGCCGCGGGCGCCTGACCGCGCGCCAGATCGAGGCTGCGCGGCGCGCGATGACGCGCCATATCAAGCGCGGCGGTCGGATCTGGATCCGGATTTTCCCGGACAAGCCGATTTCGCAGAAACCCGCGGAAGTACGCATGGGCAACGGCAAGGGCAACCCCGAGTACTACGTTGCGGAAATCCAGCCCGGTAAAGTGCTCTATGAGATGGACGGCGTCGATGAAACACTGGCACGCGAGGCCTTTCGCCTTGCTGCCGCCAAGCTGCCGATCCAGACCACGTTCGTAATCAGACAGGTGGGATAAGCGATGAAGGCGAGTGAACTGCGGTCCAAAAGCGATGCCGATCTGGGCAAGGAACTCAATGAGCTCCTGAAAGCGCAGTTTTCCATGCGCATGCAACTGGCCACCCAGCAGCTGACCAACACCAGCGAAATCAAGAAAGTGCGTCGCGACATCGCTCGCGTGCGCACGCTGATCGGCGAAAAGGCGAAAAAAGCATGAATGAACAGACATCCACGTCCAATCCGCGAAAACTGACCGGCCGGGTTACCAGCGACAAGATGAACAAGACGGTGACGGTGCTGGTGGAGCGCAAGGTGAAGCACCCGCTCTACGGCAAGTTCGTCAGCCGTTCGAAGAAGTACCACGCTCACGATGAGAACAACGAGTTTCATCCTGGCGATCTGGTGTTGATCGAGGAGACACGCCCGCTGTCGAAGACCAAAGCGTGGAAAGTGGTGCAACTGGTCGAGAAGGCCAAGCAGGACCTGTAATTAGGCTTGCCGCGGCGGCAAATATTCCCTAGAATGCCGCCTTTTTCCCGGAACGCCCACGGCGATCCGGCTTCTGACCCGGACGGGTTCCAAAACTGGTCTGCCGACCAAGTACTAACGGGCGGACGAAGTTGGAGAGAGAAAGCAGATGATTCAAATGCAAAGCAGGCTCGACGTGGCCGATAACACGGGTGCGCGTTCGGTGATGTGCATCAAGGTGCTCGGCGGCTCCAAGCGCCGTTACGCCGGCATTGGCGACATCATCAAGGTCAGCATCAAGGATTGTGCTCCGCGCGGCCGGGTCAAGAAGGGCGAGATCTACAACGCCGTGGTGGTGCGTACGGCCAGTGGTGTGCGCCGCCAGGACGGTTCGCTGGTGAAATTCGATTCCAATGCGGCGGTATTGCTCAACGCCAAGCTCGAGCCCATCGGCACGCGTATTTTCGGTCCGGTCACGCGCGAACTGCGTACCGAGCGTTTCATGAAAATCGTGTCGCTCGCTCCCGAAGTGTTGTAAGGACAGATCATGCGCAAGATACGCAAGGGCGACACGGTCGTCGTCGTCACCGGCAAGGACAAGGGTAAGCGCGGCGCTGTATTGCGCGTGTTGGGTGAGGACTTTCTGCTGGTGGAAGGCGCAAACAGCGTCAAGAAGCACCAGAAACCCAACCCGATGAAGGGCGCGACCGGCGGCATCGTCGCAAAGGAAATGCCCATTCATGTCTCCAACGTGGCGTTGTTCAATCCGACCTCGCAAAAGGCGGACCGCGTCGGAGTCAAGCGCCTGGACGACGGCCGCCGCGTGCGGATTTACAAGTCGAACGGCGAGATGCTGGACGCGTAAGAGGAAGATATGGCGAAGGCAAAAGCAAAAGCAAAAGCGGCAGCTCCCGCGCAGACCTCCGAGGCGGCACGCCTGCAGACCCACTACCGCGATACGGTGGTGCCGGCTCTGATGCAGCAGTTCGGTTACAAGACCTCGATGCAGGTTCCGCGCATCGACAAGATCGTGCTGAACATGGGCGTGGGCGAAGCGGTCAACGACAAGAAAATTCTCGAAAACGCCGTCGGTGACATGATCAAGATCGCCGGCCAGAAACCGGTGGTTACCAAGGCGAAGAAGTCGATCGCGGGATTCAAGATTCGCAAGGACTATCCCATTGGCTGCATGGTGACGATGCGCCGCGGGCGGATGTACGAATTTCTCGACCGCCTGGTGTCGATCGCCATTCCGCGCATTCGCGACTTTCGCGGCATTTCTGCGCGATCCTTCGACGGCCGCGGCAATTTCAACCTCGGCGTGAAAGAACAGATCATATTTCCGGAGATCGAGTACGACAAGATCGACGTGCTCCGGGGTTTGAACATTACGATAACCACGACTGCGAAGTCCGACGAAGAGGCGCGCGCGCTTCTCGCGGCCTTCAAGTTTCCTTTCAAGAACTGAGGTCGTCATGGCTAAGACTGCCCTGATCAATCGAGAGCAAAAGCGCCGCGCAACCGTGAAGAAATTCGCGGCCAGGCGCGCGGAACTGTTCGCGATCATCAACAACAGCAAGGCATCCGACGAAGACCGCACGGAAGCGCGCGACAGGCTGAACAAGATGCCGCGCAACGCCAGTCCGGTACGGCTGCGCAA
>CBDDRM010000054.1:0-3435 GCA_965233135.1 uncultured bacterium
GGCGTGTATTTGACCGCGTTCTCCAGAAGATTGGCCAACACCTGCATCATGCGCTCCGGATCGACATCGACCGTGAGCGGTGCCGGAATCAGCAGGACATGCAAAAACTGTCCGCGTTTCTCGGCATGCGGCCGCACGGCGTCTGCCGCACGCAGCAACAGATCCTGAAGGACCACACGCTCCCGGTGCAGCGTCACCTTGTAAGCGCTTGCACGGGTAACTTCCTGCAGATCATCCACCAGTCGCACCATGAAATTGATTTGCCGCTGGATGGGGTCGATGAAGGGCTTTGACGCTTCGTTGCTCGAGATCGTGATGCCATGCATCGCGGTTTTGATGGTGTTCAGGGGATTCCTGATCTCATGCGCGAGCAGCGAAATGAAGCTCTTGTTTTTCTCGATTGTGGCTGCCAGCGTTGTATTCCGATTCTCGAGCTCTTCGAACTGTGCGCGCACTTCCGTGCGGTCGTGCAGAACCTTGCCGAAGCCGCGGATGACCCCGTCCTGGCGCAAGGCCACGGTCACCCCGCTCGCCCAGAAGCGGGCGCCGTCCTTGCGAAGCATCCATCGATCGTCCTCGGCACGCCCGTCGCTGCGTGCCACATTGAGTTCGTGTTCCGATACGCCGTGCTCGTTGTCTTCAGGCGTGAACAGGATAGAGACGGATTGACCGATCGCCTCGGCAACGGCATAGCCGAACGTTTTCTCGGCGCCCGCCAGCCACGCCACGATTACTCCGGCCGGATCGAGAAGTACGACGGCATAATCATTGGACTGCTCGACCAATAACTGCAGCAGCAGGTCAGGCGACGGGTTCATGACGATGTTGGATGAATTCGCGGTATGACCGCACCCGGGTCGGAAGGGTTCAGTTCATGTGCAAATCCTTCGTGCGTGGTGTTCTTTCTTACGCACCGTCCTGTAAGAAATGCCGGGCTTCATTGCGTGTGTGCGCCATCGCACAAATAAAAACACAGCGGGTCAATGTCATCTTCGCAGAGCAGGCAGGGCACGGCGTTTGCGTACGTTTGAGATTCGGACGCAGTGCTCCAAGTGGCGGGCTTGGCGTTCGTTCGCGCGATGCAAGTGAAGGAGCAAATTGGATGACGCAGACTTTGATTCAGGCGGCAGCTGTACTGCTGCTTGCCGGCGGACTGCTGAGCGCAGCAGGATGCGCGGACTCCGCCAGGCGCGGGCCGGGCGAAGCCGGCGCCGTGCTGAGCGATTCGTGGATCACTGCCAGGGTTAAAAGCGAACTGGCATCGGATAAGGATGTCAGTGCCAAACGCGTTCGCATCAAGACCGTGGATGGCGTTGTGACCTTGAGCGGGGCCGCGAAAAGTCTGCAGGAAGTCGATCGCGCGGTCGAACGCGCGAACGAAGTGGAGGGCGTTAGAGCTGTCGTCGACAACATCGACGTGATTCCGTAACCGCCGTACGCCTGCGCGCGGCGAACGAACTGTTTGCGCACTACGAAAGGAGTCTAGCCATGGACAGACGCAAGGAACCGCTCGAAAAATCGTTCAACGCGCGTGATGCGATCCGGGCGCTGCTGCAGCAAGACGAAGCGATGGCGGACAACAAGATTCTGTTTGGCATCTATCGCAAGGGTTGGGCCGCCAACATGGATGGTCTGGGGCGCGCCGCGAACCCTTACGCGCACGAATCGCCGTATTGGACGCAATGGGCTCGAGGCTGGACAGAATGCAGCAAGATCATGCGGCGGCGCCGTTCCGATGCCTGGCAAGGTGAGACTTGAGCGAATCGGAAGTTTTGAGCGAAACGAATCGCTGGAGCAACGGGAGGGAAGGGGGCTGGATCGGTGCGACTAGGGCCGATCCAGCCTCACACAGCGGGGCATTGAGGGACCCGCACCATGCAATTTATATCTTACCCGCGGCCTGCTGTGCATCAATGGACCGGACGGGCTACGATCGGCCTGGCACCCTCAGGCGGCGTTGGTTGCCCGGTACAAGTGCTCAGAGGTTACTTCGGACCATTCGATGCGATGCCCTTGGCGGAAACTCATGGGGGCCGTGTCTGACTAACGCGTATACCTGTAAAGGTAACGCCGCCCTCGAAGACTTTCGCCTGGCGCGGCGCGCGAAACCCGCGAGGCACCCACCTCCCGGGTTTCGCTTTTTGGGAGCCTTGTCTTCTTGCGAATGTCACATCGGTGCATGTCGAGTGAGGTATCGTTGCCAACCATGAGTTCAGACAAAGGCACCCAGCCGTCCCGCTTCTGGCAGTTCATCGAAGTGGGCGACGGGAATTGGGTTTGGGAGCGGGGCAACGAGGACGGCACGTCGACCCGCGTGGGGCCTTTTAACAGCCTCCAGGAATGCGTGGTGGACGCGCGCGACCACGGCTTCGACGAGTCCAAGCTCGAACGACGCAAAGTTCCCCGGGCCGATCCCCAGCACCGTGTCGATGGTAGCACCCGCCCCGAACGCGGGTAGCCAGCACGGGTGCCAGTCCGGCATGCGTCGGATCCGGCTTTAACCGCCAAAGTTTGGCAGCTCGAAAGCGCTAGCGCGCATGGCATAGCGCAGGATAAAACAAAACAAAACAATGAAATGACGGAATGTCTTCAGGTCGGGCATGAGATTCGCTCGACGCCTTGTGGCTATTGCCAATTCCTTGAGGATCACGAAAAGCATGAACAAGAGATTAGTTGTCGCGACGATTCTGTCGGTAGCGATGATGCAGCCGGCGCTGGCCGGGAAGGTCGACACAGGGGCCGTAGTGGGTGGGGCGGTCGGTGGTGGCACGGGCGCAGCAGTAGGCTCCGCCGTTGGGGGCCGCGACGGGGCCATTATTGGCGGAGCGATTGGCGGTGCTGCCGGTGCCGCCATAGGTTCAAGCCCCAGAAAGGAACCTAAGAAAGTCGTGGTCAAGGAGCGCGTCGTAGTCAAGGAGGTCGTCTATGTCGAGGGTCCCCCCGGACATCGGCATGGCAAAAAGAAGGGATGGAAAAAGCATCACAAGGACAAGTACCACGACTGATCGGTACGAGCCTCATAAAACGCCCGCCTTAGGCGGGCGTTTTATTTTGAGGGCCTCTGATGGCGGCTGTTTTGCCCTCCGGCACACGGACCTTTACGAGAGCAGCGCGGTCCAACCGCGACACTTCGGAGGTGCTGAACTGATGAAATCGATCGTCGCCATTTTTGCCATACTGTTGGTTGCCGGTTGCTCCAGCAACATGGGACTGAGCAACAGCCGTTCGAAAGTTTCGACCATCCCGCTGGTCTGGAAGCCCACGACCAGTCTGGGCAAGGCCGGCGTCACGGAAACCACCGGGCGAGCGAACATACCGGTACGCATCGAGGTCGTCGATAACCGCCCGGATGCCAAAGTCATCGGCCGCAACTCCGAAGAACTTCCGCCGCGCAAAGTAACTACTACCGATGACGTGGCTGCGTTCGTGAACGAG
>CBDDRM010000055.1:0-3206 GCA_965233135.1 uncultured bacterium
CGAAGTTTGAGCAATCGATAAGAACGCGATGCGCGAACTATACTCCTCGCTCCTCGCTCCTCGCTCCTCGCTCCTCGCCCCTCATCCCTCATCCCTCGTCCCTCGTCCCCCGCACCTCCCTCAACAAAAGGCCCCGCACTACGCGAGGCCTGCTTCCCGCCGCCGAATACCTGCCGCTCAGGGCATGTCGGGGCTGCCGACGGACTTCGGATAAGTGACGATGCCCCACGGCAGCTTCTTTTCTTCGATGCGCTTGATGGGCTCCATCGTTTTCGCGTCGATGACCACCACTTCGTTGGAGCGACCGCAGGCAACCAGGATCTGACTGTCATCCGGCGTGAAGGTGAAGTGCCAGCAGCGATCGCCGGTCGGAATGTTTTTTACCGTCTTCCAGGTCGCAGTGTCGAACACTTGCAGGGCCTTGCCTTTCGCCAGCGCGACATACAGATGCTTTCCGGAGCGGTCGAACGCAAGGCCATAAGGCACCGAACCGGTGGCCAGCACCTTCTTGACGTTGAACTCGCCGTCGATCACGACCAGCTTGTCGCCGTACTCGATGCTGACAACATAGTAGCTGCCGTCGGGCGAGCGCTTGACGCCGCGCGGACGATTGCCGTATTCCTTCGTGGCGATGGTCTTCAGCAACTTGCCGCTGGCAATGTCATGCACGGTGACGTTCTCGTCCGCTTCGTTGGTGATCAGGATCTTCTTGCCGTCGGCCGAGAACTCGATGCCTTCGGTTTCCATGCCGCCTGTGATTTCGCGAATGACCTTGCCTTTCTTCAGGTCGACGACGGCGATCTTGGCCGGTTCCTCGTCTTCTTCCTCGCGCTGCTTTGCCAGCTCCTCCGCTTCCTTGGAGCCGGGCTTGGGCGGGGGACCGCCGACCGATGCAGGTTCGAACGACACAAACGCCTGGTTGCCGCGAATGCGCACGAACTCGGGGTTCTTGCCGATCTTGATATGTCGAATGATTTTTCCGGTCTTGCGATCCATCACCGTCAGGTTGCCGGAGTCGCCATTGGCGGTCACCAGCAGTTTGCCGTCTGCGGTGACGCCAATGCCGCGCGGGCCCTCCGCGCCGACATCGAACTCCTGGATGATTTCATGCGTCGCCAGGTCGATGACCGTGACGTCGCTTTTCTGATTGCTGACATAGGCCAGCCCCTTGTCGTTCTCTGCGACGGCCGGCGCACCCGCGAGCCCGATAATGCCAAGCAGCGCGCCACTGATTTGCACGCGCTTTGCGATCAGGAAATTCATCGTACCTCCTCGTTTTCTGATTTTGGGATTGCTGTGTGCTGTTGGATGCGCATGATCTCATTAGGTTCAGGCAAATCAAAGGGGAACGTACAGGGAAAATTTCCCGTTCTCCGAAACCGTGCCGCGCACTTCACGCGGCACGCACGGATCAGCTCGCCAGTTGTCGAGTGCGAACGCGTGAACCATGTCGGCCTGCTTGCAGCCGAAGATGCCTACCAAGGCAGCGAGGGCAAAGCGCTCATTTCCCGATCAACTCTCCGAACCGGACCCACTGCTTGCCATCGAAGCGCTGCAGTTGCGACTGCCGGATGACGTGGTAATCGTCCGGGCTGGTGTTGATGCGGATGCCGGGCAGCAGCAGGGGCAGCTCGAAATTCTTCAGATTCGCCGCCTGCTTCATGACGTTCTCGCGCGTGAGGTTGTCGCCGCACTGTTTCAACACCTGCACCAGCGTCTCGCTGGCAACGTAGGCATAGACGTTGTACCAGTCGGTCAGGTCGCCATCGGGATAGTATTTTTTCATGAACGCGACCCACGCCTTCATTGCAGGATCGTTCTTCCACTGCGGATCGGTCGGGTCCTTGACGAACCCCATGGTGATGACGCCGATGCCTTTCTCCGGGCCCGCCGGCATCATGACCTGGCCGACCGACGAGCCGACGATCGAGACGAATTGCAGCGGCTTCCAGCCGATGTCATGGGCCTTGCGAATGGCCTGGGCCGCGAACTTGGCGGTGGCGACGTTGATGAAAATATCCGCGCCGGAGGCCTTCAATGTCACCATCTGAGAGTCGACCGTCGGATCGCTCAACTCGAAACTGGCTTCGGCGATGATCATGCTGCGCCTGGCGCCCAACTCGTCGTGCAGGCCATGCAGGTAGTCCTTGCCGAAATCGTCGTTCTGGTAGAGCACGCCGATTTTCGCCTTGGGATGATGCTTGAGAATGTAATGGGCGTAGGTGCGCGCTTCGCTGTAGTAAGTCGGCAGCCAGCCCATGGTCCAGCGGAACTGCTTCGGGTCGGAGAATTTGCTGGCCCCCGACGACACGAACAGCTGCGGCACTTTTTTGGCATTCAGATACTTCTGCACCGCCGAGTTGGCCGCCGTGCCGTTGGAATTGAAAATCAGCAGCACCTGTTCCTGTTCGACCAGCTTGCGCGTCTGTTCCACCGTCCGCGGCGGCGTAAAGGCGTCGTCCAGCGAGATCAGTTTGAGCTTGCGCCCATTGATGCCGCCTTCCGCATTGAGTTTCCGGACGAACCCCAGTTGTACATGGCCGCCGGCGCCGTACGCGGACGCCGGGCCGCTATAGGGTTTGGTCTGGCCGATCTTGATCTCGGTATCGCTGGCGCCGGGGTCGTACTTCTTCTGCGCGGCGGCAGGGCTCATGGCGGCCGCGAACGCGCATCCAATGAACAGATTCAGCCATACGTTGATGCGGAGCATGCGGCTCATGTGTGACGCTGCGCTTTCAGCGGCGATTCGCCATACGGCGGCGCATAGATCACCAGCACCCTGGCAGGTTCCTCGCTGGTGACCGTGAAGGTATGCGGCGCATCGGCCGGAAAGAAACAGCAGTCGCCGGGCCCGAGCTCCAGCGTCTGTCCGGCGATCTCGGCACGGGCGCGGCCTTCAAGCAGGTAGCACACCTGCTCGATGCCGGGATGCGAATGGGGTTGCGCGCCCTGCCCTTTCTGCACCGTACCCAGTACGACTTCGAGCTGCTGTGCGCCCACCGTCTCCGGGCCGATCAGCCGGCGATTCACGGTTCCGGTATGGTTGGCCGGGGAATACGTCGCGACACTATCGGCCTTCACGAGATATCGGTTCGCAGTGCGCATGGGGTCTGTCCTCGTTGTGAAACGGGAATGGCGAACAGCGCGGGGGATTTTACGGCATTGCGGGAGGCCGTGAATATCGTGAATGTCGTGAATATCGTGAA
>CBDDRM010000056.1:0-8913 GCA_965233135.1 uncultured bacterium
AATGTCAATGCTCGACATAATGCTCATAGGCGGTGTGATCCTTTTGGTCATACTGATCCTGGCGCGCAAGAAAACGAAATCGTGACGCAGGCAGGTGTCGCCCGGGCCATGACCCGCGCGTCACCTGCGATTCAGTAACTCCCTGACCGCCTGCGGGCGGGGCAAGGGCGCAACGGCGCCGTAGCCAGTCGTCGTCAGCGCGGCAGCCGCGTTGGCATAGCGCAATCCCGTCCAGAAATCGTCCCCTGCCGCCATGCGCGCCACCAGCGCCCCCGCGAAACAATCGCCGGCGCCCGTTGCATCGACGCAATCCACCTTGTAGCCCGGCAAGTGTTCGCGCCCGCTTGCGTTGCTGCCGATGACGCCCGCCGCGCCGAGCTTCAGTGCGACGGCCGGCGCGCCCGCACGATGGCACCAGGCGATGATGGCTTGCGGATCGGAGAGCCCGCAGAGCACTTGCGCATCCTCCATGCTGAGCAGGAAATAATCGGCAGCGGCGAGGGTCGCGCCCATGACGGCGCGGGCACGCGCCGCAGGCCAGAGCCGCACGCGGACATTGGCGTCGTACACGAAAGCAGCGCCCGCACCCTTGGCTGCCTCGACTGCCGCAAATACAGCGTCGCAGGCGCTGTCGCTGATAGCCTGGCTGATGCCGCTGGCATGGAAAAAACGCGCGCGCCTGATCAACCCGAGCGGCAGATCCTGCGCCCGCAGGCGGCTTGCAGCCGAGCCCTTGCGCAGGTAACTGAACACATGTCCGGCCGGTCCGTGGGTGATGAAATACACCGCGGTATGCGCGTCGGCATCGATGGCCACGCCGCTGGTATCGAGCCCTTCCTCGCGCCAGAGTTGCTGGAACTGGCGGCCGAACTCGTCGTCGCCGAGCCGTGTGACGTAGGCAACGCGCGCGCCCTGCCTCGCAGCCGCAATCGCGCAATTCATGGTGTCGCCGCCGAAACCTTGCAGATATCTGCCCGCGGAACCGGGAATCTGGCTGAATTCGTACAGCGGTTCACCCAGCGAGACGAGAACGATGTCGGCCGCGCTCACGCAGGGGCAGCCGCAAGTTCGAGAAACTGACGCGCGTGAGCGATTACCGCAGCGCGATCCCCTGCCGCCAGCGCTTTCTGGTCGATGACATTGTTGCCCACGCCGACCATGGCCGCGCCGGCTTTGAAGTAATCGCGCATGTTGGCAGGCGATACGCCGCCGGTGGGGCACAGCGGAATGTCCGGATAGACGGCGTGCAACGCACCGAGGTGGGCCGGCCCGCCGGTGGAGGCCGGAAACACTTTCACGACTGCGGCGCCTTCGCGCCACGCGCCGAGTACTTCCGCCGGCGTAAACGCCCCGGTGAGCGCAATGCGGCCCGCTTTGATGGCCACAGCGGCCATGCCCGGGACCAGTGCGGGGGAGACGAGATAATCAGCGCCCGCGTCGAGGCACACCCGCGCCGCATCCAGATCGAGCACCGTGCCCGCCCCGACCAGGAAATCCGCGTTGCGGTCACGGCGCAGACCGCGAATGAGTTCGACTGCTCCGGGTGTCGTCAAGGTCACTTCGACCGTTCCAAAACCGGCTTCGACCAGACAATCGATGGCGGCTTCTGCGCTCGCGCGCGTGGCCAGACGCAGTACGGGAATCACGCGCAGGGCCGCAAGTTTCGCGGCTGTTCCTTCCTGATTCATAGGTTTGCCGATGGTGTCGGCGCCCACTGCGCCGGAGCCGGCAATTCTAGGGGCAAAGCGCCCTGCTTGATAGCGCACCGCAGCAGCGTTATTTGCCATAATGCGAAAGCATGAACAGCACAGCACCGATGCCTAAAGCCGCGCCCGCGGCCAAGCGGCCCTCTCATCTCGAGGTCCTGCAGGAAGCCAGTCGCATCCTGGCAGATCCGGCAGCGAGGGACGGCAATGCCGTAGCGGCAATTCTGGCGTATGTGTGCCGCGCGCTGGACTGGCAGTACGGTGCCTGCTGGAACGAAGATGAGCAAACCCAGCAATTGCACTGCACCGAACTGTCGCACGAGCCGGCGCTTGCCGGCAGCGAGTTCATTGCACTCGCCCGTAGCGCAGCCTTCAGGCCGGGCACCACCGGCTTAATCCGCAACACGCTCAAGAGCGGCCGGCCTTGCTTCGTCGCCGATATCTCCACGCTTTCCGGCATGCAACGCGCTCCCGCCGCACTGGCCGCGGGCTTGCGTTCGGCGTTCGCTTTTGCGCTCATGGTCGATGGCCGATCCGTGGGAGTGATGGAATTTTTCTGCCGCGAAATGCGATCGGCCGACGACGAAGCGAGCGCGTTTGCGGTCGCACTCGGCACGATGCTCGGCAGCCACATCGCCCAGCGGCAGGCCGAAACGCGCTACCGCGACCTCGTCGAGCTATCTCCCGATGCGATCGTCGTTCACTGCGACAACGCTTACATCTTTGCGAACCAGGCCGCGGCGAGCCTGCTCGGCGCCAGGGATGTGTCCCAGATTCTGGGGGCGCCGACCCTGTCGATCGTGCATCCGAGTTTCCATCGCACATCCCTCAGCCGGGTGAAGCGCATGTATGAAGACCGCCGCGACGTGCCGCTGCTCGAACTCAAATTCGTGCGCTTCGACGGTACGCCGATCGATGTCGAAGCGACCTCACGTTATTTCGTGCATGCGGGCCGCCCGGCGATCCAGACCATATTCCGCGACGTCACCCAGCGCAAACTCGACGAACAGCGCATTGCGCGCCTCACCCGGCTGTATGCCGCGCAGAGCGAAACGAGCAAGGCGCTCACGATTGCGTATAGTCCTGCGGAACTGTTCCGCGAGGTATGCCGGATCGCGGTCGAGCACGGCAAATTCGAACTGGCGGGCATCATGGAAGTCGCCCCGGATCATCCCGAAGTCGGGCGTTTCGTCGCCGCGCACGGCAAACACCAGGAAAAATTATTCGCCATCCGGCTCGATCTCGCCCGCGAGGGTGCGCATCGCAACGGTCCCGTCGCCAGCGCGTATCTGAGCGGCGAGCATCGCATCAGCAACGATTTCCTGAACGATCCGGGAACCGAATTCTGGCGCGACCTTGCCAGCAGTGCCGGGTTTCGTTCCGGCGGGGCGTTCCCGTTGCGCCGGGGGGGCAAGGTCATCGGCGCACTGGCCGTCTATTCCCCTGAAGCGGGAATATTCGACGACGACATGCTCGGATTGCTCGACGAGATGGCGCTGAATCTCTCGTTCGGCCTCGATGCGATCGAACGGGAAGCCAGACGTCGTGCCGCGGAGGCGGCGTTAACCGAGAACGAGCGCGCTCTGACCACGTTGCTCGGCAATCTTCCCGGGATGGCTTACCGCTGCCGGCACGACGCGCTCTGGACGCTCGAATATGCCAGCGAGGGCTGCCTGCCATTGACCGGCTATGCTCCGGCCGACCTGGTCGAGAACCGCACGGTGTCCTTTCTCGAGCTGATCCATCCGGGCGACCGCGCGCGCGTGCAGACCGAGCTCGAAGAGAAGCTCGAGCGAAACGACCGCTGCACCCTCGAGTATCAGATCATTTGCGCGGATGCCACCGTCAAGTGGGTTTCGGAACGCGCGCAGGCAGTTCGCAACGCGGCCGGGACCATCATTGCGCTGGAAGGCATTATCGACGACATCACCGATCGCAAGCGTTTCGAGGATCGCCTTTCGTTCCTGGCGCAATACGACGTGCTGACGGGCTTGCCCAATCGGGCGCTGTTCTACGACCGCCTGCGTCAGGCGGTCGGACGCGCCAAGCGCGACCAGACCATGGCCGGACTGATGTTTCTGGACCTCGATCGGTTCAAGCAGATCAATGACACGCTTGGACACGCCGCCGGCGATCGCGTGCTGAAAGTCGTGGCCGAGCGGCTCAAGGGGTTCCTGCGCGAAGTGGATACCATCGCCCGGCTCGGTGGCGACGAGTTCACCGTGATCATCGAGGGCGTCAGCGCGCCGGAACAGATGACGGCAGTCGCCGAGAAGATCCGCATTGCCCTGAACGAGCCGGTGAAGCTCGACAGCCGCGACATGTCGGTCTCCACCAGTATCGGCATCACGCTCTATCCGCAAGACGGCGAAGACATCGAGCAGCTCGTCAAGAATGCGGACATTGCCATGTACCACGCCAAGCAGCGCGGCGGACGCCAGCAATACCAGTTCTACGAGCCCAGCCTGGAATTGTTCGCGGCCGAACATCTCGAACTCGAGTCCAAGCTCAGACATGCAATCGCGCGGCGCGAGTTCCTGTTGCATTACCAGCCGATGGTGGACCTGGCGAGCGGGCGCGTAGAGGGCATGGAGGCGCTGATCCGCTGGCGCAGTCCGGAAGGGCTGATTCTGCCGTCGAACTTCATTCCCCTCGCCGAACAATCCGGCCTGATACTCGACATCGGCCGCTGGATCCTGCATGCCGCCTGCACCCAGGCGCGCGCCTGGCAGCGCCAGGGGCTGCCGCCGCTCATCCTGACGGTCAATCTGTCGCCCTTGCAACTCAGGCAGGAGAACCTCGCGGCCGAAGTCGCGGAGATTCTGCGCGAGACCGGGCTCGCCGCACAGTATCTGCAACTCGAGATCACGGAAGAAACGCTGATGGACCGGTCCCGCGACACCATTGCGGCCTTGACGCGCCTGGAACAGCTCGGCGTGCGCATTTCAATCGATGATTTCGGCACCGGCTTTTCGAGCCTGGCCTATCTCAAGCAGTTTCCGATCCGGGCCCTGAAGATAGACCAGACTTATGTTCGCGACATCACCACGGACCGCGATGATGCCTCGATCGTGAGCGCAATCGTTTCCATGGCGAAGAATCTCGGACTTTACGTCGTGGCCGAAGGCGTCGAGACGCGCGAGCAACTGGAGTACCTGCGTTCGACCGGATGCAACGCCTACCAGGGGTATTACTTCAGCGTGCCATTGCCGGATAACGCGTTCACGGAACTGGTCAAGCGGCAAGCCGGGAAGGAACAGAGGCAGGACTAAGTGCTGAGTGCTGAGTGCTGAAAAAAGGGCCGCAATGCGGCCCTTTTTTTACTCAGTTATGGGCGCAGCCCGGTACCCAGCGAAGCAGGGCCTGCCCTTATCTCCTGCCGCGGCCCCGTGCGGGAAACTCCCGCGCTTCGTTCACGCGCAGCGGCTGGCCCTTGAAATCCTTGCCGTCGAGGCTCGCGATCGCCGCGAGCGAGTGATTCTTGCCTGGCATCTCCACGAAGCCGAAGCCCTTGGTCACGCCGGAGAACAGATCGCGCTTCACCTCGGTGGACTTCACCTGGCCGAATTGCTTGAACAACTCCGCCAGATCGGTTTCAGTGACTTCCTGGGACAAATTACCGACGAAAATATTCATAGAGGCGTCCTTTACAGATACGGATAAATAATGGGGTCAGCGGTTGCCACCCAGCAACGACGAAATCGGGCGATTGCCGTTGTGAAGCGGCTGCGCATCGCCGCGGCGTGCACCGCGCTGGCGATCGCCGCCATTGCCGTTGCGCGACTGGCCGCCTGAGCCGCGGCGCGCATCGCCCGTCCCGGTGCGCGCACCCTGCCCTTGCGAACGCGGCCTGCCCGATTGCTGACGCTGCTGCGGGCGGCGCTGGCGCGAGGCGGGTGAACCGCCGTCGGTCCGCAGCGGCGCGCCGGTCGGCTGGAATCCTTCGAGCACGACACGTTCGATACTGCGTTTGAGCAGGCGCTCGATATCGCGCAGGAATTCGCCTTCTTCGGCGCATACCAGCGATACCGCCTGTCCCGAACTGCCGGCGCGGCCGGTGCGGCCGATGCGGTGCACGTAGTCTTCAGGCACATTCGGCAACTCGTAGTTCACCACGTGCGGCAGTTGCTCGATATCCAGGCCGCGCGCGGCGATGTCGGTCGCAACCAGCACCCGCACTTTGCCTTCCTTGAACTGCGCCAGCGCACGCGTGCGCTGGCTCTGGCTCTTGTTGCCATGGATGGCATCGGCGCTGATGCCTTCGCGGTCCAGTTGCTCGGCGAGCCGGTTCGCACCGTGCTTGGTTCGCATGAACACCAGCACCTGGCGCCAGTCGCCCTGGTTGATCAGATGCTCCAGCGCCGCGCGCTTGCGATCCTTGTCCACCGGATGCACGACCTGCGAAATGAGATCGGCGGTCACCGTGCTTTTCTCCACGGCGACTTCCACCGGCGACTGCAGGAATGAATCCGCAAGACCGCGAATTTCGCTCGAGAAAGTCGCCGAGAAAAACAGATTCTGCCGCTTGGACGGCAAAGCAATCAAAATGCGGCGGATATCGCGGATGAACCCCATGTCGAGCATGCGGTCGGCTTCATCGAGCACCAGGATTTCGACGCGCGAGAGATCCACCGTGCGGCTTTGCAGGTGATCGAGCAATCGTCCCGGCGTTGCCACCAGGATGTCCACGCCACGGCGCAATGCGCCGATCTGCTGGTTCATGCTGACACCGCCGTAAACGGTGGTGGACTTCAGACGCAGGTGGCGGCCGTAATCGCGGACGCTGGTTTCGACCTGCGCAGCAAGCTCGCGGGTCGGCGTCAGGATCAGCGCGCGGATCGGACGACGGGAAGCATCGCCGCCCGTGCGGGCGGCCAGCAACTGCAGCAGCGGCAAGGCGAACCCTGCCGTCTTGCCGGTACCTGTCTGCGCGCCGGCGAGAATGTCGCGGCCCGCCAGAATGACCGGGATGGCCTGTGCCTGCACGGGGGTGGGTTGCGTGTAGCCTTCGTCGGCAACAGCGCGGACCAGCTCGGCACGCAGGCCGAGCACTTCAAATGATGTACTGATGGATATCTCCTGAAACAGCCTGCGGATGCCAGGGGCATGCCGAACCGGTTCAGGCAGAATCGAACAGAGTTGAAATTTTTCGGGGAAGTGGAACTGCCACGAAAGGGTTGAAACGCGGACCGATTGACGCGAAACAAAATCCTTGGGGCCGGATCATACCGGTTTCGGCGATCGAAGTCTGCATTTTTTGCGGATCGGATTGCGCACGTTCCTTGCAATGATCCAATCGAACAAGGCCGCATGCTGCCCGTCGATCCGCTTTCGAACCGGAATTTCCCCTTACAACATGGCGATCCACATGATTGATCTGTTTTCCGCGGCACTGCGCTGGTGCGCCCCGCACCGGTATCGACGGGAAACTTTCTGGTGAGCGCCGTCATTTCGTCGGGCATCGGCGACACCGCGTCCGTGACGCTGCGCGGATCATCGGCGTTTGCCGGCGGCGCCATGCGTCTCACAGCGGTAATCGAGCGTCGCGGCATCAAGATCGCGGTCGTGGGCGTGCCCAAGACCATCGACAACGACATTCATTCATCGCAAACAGGTCGATACCACCGCCGACCTCTGGATGTCGGTCATCGAAGCCACGGGGCAGCCTCGCGCCTTTTCGTAGCGCAGACGTGCTGACTCAACCGCAGGCACCGATCGCGCCGCAGGCCGTGCAGAACTCGCAGCCGTCTTTCTTGATGACGGCGCTGTTGGCACATTCCGCGCAGCGCTTGCCCGGCAGAATGCGCAGCCTGCCCCCCTCGCGCGCGCGCGTGGCTTGCGGCACTTCCAGCACACCCATTTCGTCGATCGGATAGCCGCGCTCGTCGAGCACGCCGAGCATCGCGTAGCGGTGAATCATGAGCTGCGCGACATATGCCACCGTGCTCGGCCAGTTGCGCTGCCCTTCCGCGCCGGGCATCCTGGCCATGAAATCGCCGAGAGGCTCCGCGTAACTCAGCAGCTTGCGCAGCTTCATGCCGATCCAGGCTGGATCGATGACGCGCATGTCGAGCGAAAGCAGCTTGCACAAGCCATCCAGAGCGCGCGGATAGCTTCCCGCCATCCACATCGAATAGGGCCGGCGTTGGCCTGAAGGCAGCACCAGCTCTTTCAGGATCAGGACGAAGTCGTCGCCGGAATTGCGGTTGAAGACATCCACCGACCAGGACATGGTGCCGTCGGTGCCGGTCTTGGGCTCTTTCTTGGCGAACAAGGCGTCCAGCACCGGCGAGCGGTCATCGCGTGGCGCCATGCCGCCCAACTGCTCGACGCGCCAGCTGATGATGCGCGCAAAGGCCGCCACCGTGCTGGGCATGCGCACCGGCTTGCCGTCGGGCGGCATCGGGCAATCAAAGGCATCGTCCCCGGCCGTGCGCGCGAGGATGTCGAGTTTGGTGCGCAGCCATGCGCGATCCTGTGCGCGCATATCCATCGACAAGGTCTTGGCCACGGCGCCCAGGCCACGCGGCTGCTCGATGCCGTTGACCCAGACTTCGAACGGGAACGGATCGCCCTTGTCGACGTGACCCACGAAAATCGCAAACTGGCCGAACGGCGATTCAACCATGTAGGTCCAGGACGGATTGCCCGCCGTCATTTGCGGGCGGCCCGGCCAGCGCAGGCTCGAAAGCGCGGGCATGGGGGCCGCGTCCAGGCGAATGCGCCGATCCGCGTCGGAGGTATCCAGATCGTTGGGCGCTTCGCTTTGCGGCGTCACCGAGAGCACCGAGCCGAGCACGCCGTTTGGCCGGTACGTCGTGATGCCTTTCAACCCCGATTTCCACGCTTCCAGGTAAAGATTGCGGAAATCCTCGAACGGATAATTCTCCGGCACGTTGACCGTCTTGCTGATCGCGGAATCCACGAACGGCGCGATTGCCGCGACCATGTGCATGTGGTCGAGCGCGGAAATCTCCAGCGCAGTCACGAACTGCGGTGGCAGGTTGGCGACATCGCCGCCGATATGGCGGTACAGCCGCCAGGCGTGGTCTTCCACGTCATAGACCTTGTGCGAACCGTCGGCTTCACGCTTCTTGCGCTGGTAAGTCCAAGAGTAAGGCGGCTCGATGCCGTTGGCCGCATTGTCGGCGAATGCCAGCGAGATCGTGCCGGTCGGCGCGATCGACAACAGGTGGCTGTTGCGCAA
>CBDDRM010000057.1:0-26804 GCA_965233135.1 uncultured bacterium
GTCGCCGTCGGCTTTGGCGTCGGTCAGATATGCAAGGGCTGTCTGCATGCATCCGGGACCCCTGGCATCTCTTTTGTAGATTGTCCCGATCACCTGATCGCAGGGTAAGGTAATGGCGGCACCGCTCGCATAAGTCGAGCCGGCATTGCCGGTTACGCGTGAGGTGCCCGTGTTCTCGAGTTCATTGGCGCTCAACGCCGCGAACTCGCCGGCCAATCCGAGAGGCACCGGTGCCGGCCCCCGGCCTGCGCCGTTGACGCCAGTGCCTGCGCCCGGAGCAGTCGGCGGGTTGGGATTCGGAATTGCCCCCCCGTTTTCTCCGTCCCCGCTGCCGCAGCCTGCCACTAGCGCGGCCAGCAACATTGTCATCAACAACACCGATTTCCGGTAAACGATTCCGCTGTTCATCATGCTCTTCTTCCTGGTAGTGAAATGCCGAACGACATCCGAGGGCTCCTTCCGAGAGATGCCGTCATGAATCCTGGTGTATGAACAAATGGGCTCGAAGCGCTCTGCACGAGCCGGGGCCTTTTCCGGTATGGATGCGGTGCCTGCCTCGGGATGCTTTCCATGTGGAACTGTCTGTCATTGCCTATGGGCGCGATGCGAAGTCGAGAGGCCTGCATAACCGTCACAACAAATTTATCGGAAGACTTTCAGATGCTTCCGGATCGGTTGGCAAAGCGTTACGGGATATGGCGGGAATTGTGGGTGCGGAACATGTAATTTTTGCGTGGAGGCCATGGTCCGGATGGACTCGGCGCCGCGTCGAGCGAGGGGCTGGGCGACGCGCGTGGGACGACGGGGCGTAGGACTAAGCGGGGCTAGGGGCGAAAGCCAGAATATGAACGTTTTTTAGAGCAATGCGGGCGGGTTGCGAACTCCCTCTTCCCTCGCCCCTCCTTCTTTTACTTCCAGGCCTCGCCCAGCAGGGCGACCAGCGGGCCCAGTTTGGGTGGGCTGGCCTCGAGACTGACTTTCACGCCGGCCGCCACCAGCGCGTCGCTGCAAACCGGACCGATCGAGGCAATCAGAACTGCGTTGAGGTCGCGACGCAACTGGTCTGCGCCGGAGCGGCGCTCCGCCACGGCGAACAGATTACGAAGCTGGGAGGCACTGGTAAAAACCGCCGCATCGATCTCGCGGCGCTCAAGGACATCCAGGAAATGCTGTATCGGTCCGATGTCCTGCGGGAGTGCCCAACGGTAGGTCGGGATTTCCAGAACGGTCGCGCCGCGCGCCTCGAGCGCCGCGTCCAGCCCGAGATTGGCTTCGCCATAGCGTTGCACCAGCACGCGCTCTCCTGACACCTCGACCCCGCGAATGGCCGCCAGCACTTCGGTCGTCGTATAGGGCTCGTCAGCCGCCAGATCGATGCGCACGTTGCGGCCGCGCAGGATGGCGGTCGGCTTGGGGCCTCGGACTGCGACGACACTGTCCGCGAGCATGGAGCGCAGTTCCTCTGCCAAGCCAAGCTTGTCAGCCGCTTCGAACAGCGCCCGCGTCCCCACGCCGGTCTGGAAAATCGCGAGGCGAACCGGATGCGCCGCGCATTGCGCAATCACGCGCCGGATTGCTTCCGGATCCAGATCGGGTTCCTCCGCGAGCGCGGGCGCGCGAATCGCGACCGCGCCCTGCTTTTCCAGCAGAGAGGCCAGGTGTTCGCCGAAGCGGCTCTCCAGCACGCCAATTCTTTTGCCTTTCATGGCGGCATTCTACGAACACGCCCGACACTTGGCGAGCGCATGCTTGCCGCGGGCCAGAAAATTTTGCGCTAGTGCTTTCATTATTTACCTGTGCGTCGGGAGCCTGATCGGCTTCGAAGCCTCGACGGGGCCGCTGGCGCGCTACTTACCACCGGAAGCCTGGGTATGCTCTTTGCAGAAGGTGCGGCGGATCGATCGTTACGAGCAACCATGGGGGTTGCCCGACGGTCGGGAACGCAAAGGAGAATGCAATGAAACCTGTATTGAGACTTTTCAGCACATTTGCACTGGGGGCACTGCTGGCCAGTGCCTCAACGCTGGCGCTCGCCCAGAACAATGAAACCCAACCCGGCACCGACCGCGACAAGGCGGATGCCAGCGCGGCGCGGAACCTCAGTGCGAAAGATCGTCAGTTCCTGGAAAAAGCCGCCAAAGGCAGCATGGCGGAAGTCGAACTGGGGCAGCTTGCCGAAAGCAAGGCTTCCAGCGATCAGGTCAAGGAATTTGCCGCGCACATGCAAAAAGATCATGGCCAGGCGCTCGAAGAAATCAAGCGCATCGCCCAGGCCAAGGGCCTGGATTTGCCTGATTCTCTGGACAAGGCGGCGCAGAAAAAGGCCGACATGCTGGAACGACAGACCGGCGAGCAGTTCGACAAGAAATACATGGCCGATATGGTCAAGGACCATCAAAAGGATCTGAAGCTGTTCCGGGATGCCGCGCGCGCTTCCAAGGACCCCGAGGTCAAGGCGTTCGCGGAGAAAACCGCGGAAACGATCTCCGGACACCTGGCGATGGCGAAAAAAGTCGCGGCTGAAGTCAAGGCCAACGCGGGCAAAGACGGCAACCAGGCCGAGCGTCGCACGGACAAATCGCACGCGGATGCGGGCACGCAGTAATCCGTCACGGCGGTTGCGGCAGGCTGCCCGAACATGGGCGGCCTGCTCGTGCGCTGCAAACTCGCGTTATTCGACGGTATAAATCAGCGTCAGCCAGACCGTCGCGGAGGAAGTTTTTGCGGGTCTAGAAAATAGCCATAGCCGACGAGTTCGTTGCCTGGAAGGGACGCACCGCGGTGGCGCCCCGGACCACTGCGCGACAAACTCGGCCTGCTACTGTGTAACCGGAAGCTGCTGCGCCTCAGGCATGGTTTGCGCAAACGACGGACGGTCCGAAAGCCGCCTGAACAGGCGCTCCAGGTTCGGCGCCTGCGGGCGCCAATTGAACTCCGGAAAACGGAAATCGAGAAAGCCCAGCGTGCAACCCGTGGTCAAGTCGCCGAGCGCGAAGCCGGCGTCGGTAAACCACTGCCGGTCATTCAACAGGCGCGACAGTTCGGCCACGCCCTGTTCGATCTTGCGCCGCTGGCGTGCGATCCAATCCGCACTTTGCATGCTCGCGGGGCGTGTTCCCTCCAGCCTGATCAGCACGACTGCGTCGCTGATCCCGTCGGCGATGACCTCGATCTGCTTGTGCGCGATGCGCAGTTCCGGAGAAGACGGAATAAGCGGAGGCGGCGCATTCAGTGTCTCGATATATTCGACAATGACTTTCGAATCATGGATGACCCGACCGTCATCGAGTACCAGCGCCGGGATCTTGCCCAGCGGGTTTGAATTGGCAATGTTGGTGTCCGGCAACCACGGATTTTCGACAACCGTTTCGAAGTCGATGGCTTTTTCGATCAACGCGACCCGTGCTTTGCGCGCATAAGGACTGGGCTTGGCAATAATGAGTTTCATGCGGGTACCTCGAACGGTGTGATCGTGGCCTGAATATACGACATCCCTCCCCTTGGCACTATTGTCCGTGCCGGGGCCGGTTTTTTTTCTATCGAACCGGCACTTCGCCGGGCGGCAGGACGCGAAATTCCGCCGACTCGCGCATGAACGTCTCCGGGCCCGGTGGCGAATAGACAGCAAGAATTCGCATCGGCTCCCAGCCGGTATTGAAGGTCGAATGGGGGGCGCCCTTCGGAATGCACACGAGGCTGCCGGCACTTATTTTCTCGACGGTGCGGTTGCCCTGGGCGTCCTCCGTCATATGTTCGCCCTGTCCGGAGATCACGAAAATGAATTGCTCGGATTCCGGATGACTGTGACGGGCATGGCCCTGCCCCGGCTCGAAGAACAGCGACACGGCGCTCATGCCCCTCACGCAATGAATCTTCGGATCACACATTACCTTCGCGGTCACCCATTCGGCCATAATCGTCTCGACCTGATCCGGTGCAGTCACGAATTTCCCGTCTTTCACGTTCTTCCTTTCATTGTGATTTCGCTTAACACGAGGCTCGCAAGCACGTTGCGCTTGGTTCAGGCATTGATGTCGATGTCCCGGGTTTCCTTGACGAACAACATCCCGATCATAAACGAGACGATGCCGATCACAACCGGGTACCACAGGCCGTAATAGATGTCCCCCTTATAGGCAACCATGGCGAACGCGGCAGTAGGCATCATTCCGCCGATCCAGCCCGTGCCCAGGTGATACGGCAGCGAGAGCGAGCTATAGCGGATCCGGGTCGGGAACATCTCCACGAGCAGCGCGGCCGCGGGCCCGTAAGCCATGGTGAGGAAAAGTATCATTACGAATATCAGCAGCATGACCATGGTCTTGTTGATCTGCTGCGGATCGGCCTTGGCCGGGTAGCCGGCGGCCTGAATGGCTGCATTCAGTTCCCGGGCAAGCGCACTGTGTTTCTCCGTCGCCTCCTCGTTCGAAAGTCCCTTGCTATCAAACGACGTCAAGAGCGTGTCGCCGATGCGCACCGTGGCGAGGCTGCCCGCGGGGGCGGGCTCGTTGGCATAGTTCACCGCCGCGGCGACGAGTTTCGCCTTGACGATGTCGCAAGACGACGTGAACTTCCTGGTGCCCGTCAGGTTGAACTGGAACTGGCAGTCGTTAGGATCCGCACGGACCACGACCGGGGCACTGGCCAGCGCCTGCTCAAGGCGCGGATTGGCATAGTGCGTCAGCGCCTTGAAAATCGGATGATAGGTCAGTGCTGCAAGCAGCACGCCCCCAAGGATAATCTTCTTGCGCCCGACGCGGTCGGACAGCGCGCCGAAAATGACGAAGAACGGCGTCGCAGCCAATAGCGCGATGACGACGAGCAAGTTGGCGGTCGCACCTTCGACCTTGAGCGTCTGCGTGAGAAACAACAAGACATAGAACTGTGAAGCGTACCAGACGACCGCGAAACCGGCCACGACGCCGAACAGCGCAATCAAAACCACTTTGAGATTGCCCCAGTGTGCGAACGCTTCGGAAAGCGGCGCCTTCGATTGCCTGCCCTGCGCCTTCAATCTGGCAAACACGGGCGACTCCTGCATCTTCAGGCGTATCCACACTGAAATCCCCAGCAGGACGATCGACACGAGAAACGGAAGGCGCCACCCCCATTGCACGAAAGCAGTTTCGCCAAGAGCGGTGCGCGTGCCCAGGATGATCACCAAGGACAGCAGGAAGCCCGCCGTGCCTGTGGTCTGTATCCAGCCGGTGAATTCGCCACGCCGGCCCGCCGGGGCCTGTTCGGCCACATAGACCGCGGCACCGCCATATTCCCCACCGACGGCCAGGCCCTGCAGCAAGCGCAGGCCGATCAGCATGATCGGCGCGGCTATCCCGATCGCATCGTAATTGGGAAGCAGGCCGACGACAAAGGTCGCCAGCCCCATGATCAGGATCGTTACCAGGAAGGTGTGCTTGCGACCGATGACATCGCCCAATCGCCCGAACACCAGCGCGCCGAAGGGTCGCACGATAAACCCGGCCGAAAAAGCCAGCAACGCGAATATCAATCCCGTCGTCGGGTCGGCCCTGCTGAAGAACTGCTGCGCAATGATGGGCGCGAGCGATCCGAACAGAATGAAGTCATACCATTCGAAAACGGTACCCAGGGAGGACGCCACAATGGCGCGTTTCTCGTCCGGGGTGATCCTGCCGCCGGCACTTCCGAACATCGGGGATCCCCTCGTTACCTGGAATTTGGAATGCTTTTGGAATCCTATTGGAATTCCAGACTGGCTGTCAACGTCCACTCCATTTCGTCAGTTGTCCTGACAAGCTGATCCAGAAGCATCCGGGAGGTCAGACCTCCACGCTGAATGTGGCGCGGGTGAACTGTTCCAGATAATCCATCAGCCGGTCACTGGCGGCAGCCGCACCGGCTTCATCACCTGCAGCGATCGCACCGGCGATATCGGCGTGGAGCTTTGCCGATTGCTGCAGATCGCCCACCTGCTTGTGATGCGCATACCAGAATCGCCGGGACAAGCTGTCCATGAGATCAAGCGCGGCCACTGCGAACTCGTTATGCGCGGATGCGGCGAACAGGGAATGAAATGCTTTGTCCGCTCGCAGGAAACTCGTTTCGTTGCCGGTCTTTGCCGAGGACTGGAACGACTCGGCGATTTCCCTGAAACGCCGGCGTTCATCGACACTCGCGCGGCGGGCAGCACTGCGCGCGATGAACCGGTCGATCTCGCGGCGCATTTCCAGCAGATGCAATTGTTGTTTCGCGTTGAGCGCGGACACGATGATGCCTCGCCGCGGCAGGATCACGACCAGACCTTCGCGCGCCAGCCGCTGCAGTGCTTCTCCCACCGGCGTGCGGCTCATGCCAAGACGCTTGCTCAAGGTAAACTCGGAGATCGCGCTGCCGGGCGGAAGTTGCAGCGTGACGATCATCTCCTCCACCCGCTCGTAGGCCGTGTCCGTCAGGCTCGGAACCGACTCCGGCGCAACCGCGCTTTCCTTTACCTTGGGTCTGATGCTCAAGGCTGCCTTTGCCATTTCCCCGCTCCCGTTCGTGGGTTTCTACTGGGTCGATTTCTGGCCATCAATACGGCCCGTCATTGCGCCCAGGATGCGAGGATCATTATCGCATCGAGCCGGGATAATTCTATCGGACCGATGCAGCGATGATTCTCTGACAAGGACGGCAGGTTCGCGCAGTTAGCCCCGCTTCACGGTTCGCGCGTTCTGGCCGAAAAGGACACTGCGCGATTTCTCGTCGACCACCGGCTTGCTGCTGAGGGCCTTGCCTTTTTCGTAGGCGCGCATCACGGCCGGGCGGCTTTGGATTGCCTCGAACCAGCGCTTGAGATTCGGAAACTCATCGATGTCCTGCTGCTGGCGGTTGTGCGGAACGATCCAAGGATAAGAAGCCATGTCGGCAATCGAATAGCCGCCGGCCACGAACTCCCGATCGGCCAGCCGATTATCGAGCACTGCATACAGCCGGGCCGTTTCGTTGACATATCGCTCGATCGCGTACGGCAGTTTCTCCGGAGCATATTGCGTGAAATGGTGATTCTGGCCCGCCATCGGGCCGAGTCCGCCCATCTGCCAGAACAACCACTGCAGCGTTTCGAATCTGCCGCGTAGATCCTCGGGCAGAAACTTCCTGGTTTTCTCCGCGAGATACAGCAGGATGGCGCCCGACTCGAATATAGAAACGGGCGCACCGCCATCGGCCGGAGCCTGATCGACGATCGCAGGCATGCGGTTGTTGGGCGATATCTTGAGGAAATCCGGCCGGAATTGTTCACCCGCGCCGATATTGACCGGGACGATGCGATAGGGCGTGCCTGATTCTTCCAGGAAAATTGTAATCTTGTGGCCATTGGGCGTCGGCCAGTAATTAAGATCGATCATAGGTCGTCGGGGATAATGGGATTAGGCGTTTTTGGCGAGTTGGCGCTTATGTTAATCGCCTGATCCCCGAATCACCTAATCGCCGCATGTCATCAGGGGATGATTTTCTCCCGTCGGAATTCCGCGAAAAGACGCAGGAACATTTCCTCGGAATCGACGGCCTCGGTCCACCCTGCACGGCGCGCTTTGCCCATGTCGGAGATGACATCCCACTCGGCAGAAAAAACGAAATCCCCGAATTTCCAGGCGGCGATTTCTGCGAACGCGTAAGGCTGGAGACCATACCGCTGCACGATACGCTGCCACACCGGCTCCTTGTCCAGCATGAACTGCTGCAGGTTGATATGTTTCTGCGGACCGACTTCCATATCGAAGAACTGCGCGATTCTAGGCCATAGGTGTTCCCAACGGTAAAGATCGCCATTGGTGACATTGAATGCCTGGTTCGCGCATTGCGGGGAGGTGGCCATCCAGCTCATCGCGCGTGCAACGACGGCTGAATCGGTGGCCTGGTAAAGAATGTGGTAATTGCGCGGCTTTCCCGGATGAGCCAACGGCAGGCCCAACTCCTTGCAGACCGCCGCATACACCGCGATGACCGTGGTGAGATTCATCGGGCTGCCGACGGAGAATCCGCTGATGGTGTGCGGGCGAATCGCCGACCAGTTCCAGCGCTTGCCTTGCTGGCGCGATTCGAGGAAATCCTGCTGCTCGTAATAGAACAGGGTTTGCGCCGGACGTGGGTCCGATTCCTTCGCGGGCGTCTTGAAGGGTCCGAGATGACTGCCATACCACTTGGTGCCTTCCACGAGGTTGATGTGCTCGAGATGCTTTGCGACCGGCTCGACGGCGTTCACGGTATTCGCCAGCATCGCGAAATTGCTTTGCACCGTTTCGGCCTGCGTGGGTTTTTCCTGGTATGCCGCAAAGAACAGGTGCGTGACATCGGCGAGGTGCGCGAACCGGGCTTTACAGGCCGCCGCGTCGCCCAGGTCCACGGCGATGTGTTCATAACTCCCGGCGATATCGGGCTTGCGCCGCGAGACCGCGACCACATCCCACCCGCGGGTCTCCAGCAGGTGCTTCAGCATATAGCGCCCGACCACGCCTGTGGCGCCTGCAATGAGAGCTTTCCTGTTTGCCATGGTTGATCCGGTGGCCTCCGTTATACTCGAAGCGCTGTCTCCTCGAACTCGTGCATCTTGACACAATGAACCGACATTTCGATCTACTCGTCATCGGCGGCGGCAGCGGCGGGGTCGCCGTGTCCAACCGCGCGGCCAGCTACGGCGCGAAATGCGCCCTGATCGAGCCTGGCCGGCTCGGGGGCACGTGCGTGAACGTCGGCTGCGTGCCAAAGAAGATAATGTGGAACGCGGCTACTCTGGCTCATGCCATCGAGGATGGCCCGGACTATGGCCACGCAGTTTCCGGACACCGTTTCGACTGGGCCGTTCTCAAACGCAGCCGCGACCAGCATGTGCTCGATCTGAACGGCCACTACGAACGGGGCCTGATCAAGAACGGCGTTACGATCATTCGCGGCTATGCGCGCTTCGCCGGTGGCAATAGCGTCAAAGTGCAGACCGATACCTACTCGGCGGAACATATCGTGGTCGCCGCGGGAGGGCATCCGATCGTGCCGGACTTGCCGGGTGCGCAATTGGGCATGACCTCGGATGGTTTTTTCGAGTTGACCGAACAGCCACGCAAAGTCGCCGTAGTGGGCGGCGGCTATATTGCTGTCGAGCTCGCGGGATTGCTGCGCGCGCTCGGCAGTGATGTGACCCAGGTTTTGCGCCGGGCGCACTTTCTGAACGATTTCGAGGCCGTGCTGCGCGAACAACTGATGATGCAGATGCAGGCCGACGGAGTGCGCATGATCACGCAAACAAGAATCGCGGCTGTCGACAAGACTGCAACGGGAATCTGTATCCGCTTTCAGGACGGCGCGAACCTGGAAGGCCTCGATGGGCTGATCTGGGCGGTGGGGCGGCGCCCGAACACCCGGGATCTGGACCTCCCCACCGCAGGTGTACGCACCGGCGACGACGGCCATATCGTAACGGATGCATTGCAGGCTACGAGCGCTGCGGGAATCTACGCCATCGGCGACATCACGGGTCGAGTCGAACTCACGCCGGTCGCGATCGCCGCCGGGCGTCGCCTGGCCGATCGATTGTTTGGCGGCATGAAAGACAGGAAGCTCGACTACGAAAACATCGCCACGGTACTGTTTACCCATCCGCCCATCGGCACCATCGGCTTGTCGGAGGAAGCGGCGGTCAAGGCCTATGGGGACAAGGAGGTGAGGGTTTACGAAGCGCGCTTCACGCCGATGGCCTACGCGTTCACGCGCCGCAAGGTGCAGTGCTCGATCAAGCTCGTCGTCACCGGTACCGATGAAAGAATCGTGGGATGCCATATCATCGGCGCCGGCGCAGATGAAATCATGCAAGGTTTTGCCGTGGCCATGCGCATGGGCGCCACCAAGCGCGACTTCGATGACACGGTTGCAATTCATCCGACCGTTGCAGAAGAGCTGGTGACGCTGCGCACCAGCAGAGCCGCCGCACCCGCGCACTAACGGCGGGCCCCGCCTCCCTGCATCAGGGAGGCGCGCGTTTGCCCATGGCGATGTTTACCTGCTGATTGGCGCTTTTGGCGTATCGCGCGGCCTTTTTCGAGGTTCGACACGGCAGCATTGGCGGGGCATCGCGCAATGACGACAAGCGCAGTTCTCGCCGCGCGCCCCGGCCATGTGCTACCTTACGCGGTAGTTCGCCGGGGCAGCAGCTCCGCAAAAGAAACGGCGCAGCCAAGGCGCGCCCACGATTCAAAGCGATCCGGAGGGGAGACCATGACAACA
Source organism: uncultured bacterium (assembly GCA_965233135.1). Taxonomy (GTDB): domain Bacteria; phylum Pseudomonadota; class Gammaproteobacteria; order Burkholderiales; family JACQAP01; genus JACQAP01. Next base: position 10,237 of record CBDDRM010000057.1, read on the forward strand.
ACAAGCGCTCATGCGGTTACGCAATCGGGCCAGCTAGATCCTTATGCCCTCGACCCGAGGGATATCCTCGAACCGCCCACCCGGCTGCCGGACATTCTCAAGAAGATCGGCCCGGGCATCGTACTGTCGGCATCGATCGTCGGTTCCGGCGAGTTGATCGCAACGACCACGCTGGGCGCGGAAGTTGGCTACACGGTCATGTGGCTGATCGTGTTCTCGTGCCTGATCAAGGCACTCATCCAGTCGTTCCTCGGGCGCTACACCATCGCGATGGGCGAAACAGGCCTGGAGGCCTTCAACCGCATTCCCGGAAAGATCGGCAGAGTCAACTGGGTACTCTGGGCCTGGGCAGCCATGGTGCTGGTCACGCTGTTCCAGATTTGCGCCATGTTTATCGGCGTGTCGCAGGTCATGCGGATATTTACCGGCATCGAGGTATTCTGGTGGGTCATCGCGTTTTTCATCCTCACGCTGATACTCCTGCTCGGCGGCGCCTATCATCGCATCGAGCGCCTGGCGATGGTCAAGGTGGGCATTTTCACGCTGATCACGTTGCTCTCCGCCATCGTGCTGACGCGCATGCCCGAATTTTTCTCCTGGGGCGATGTCTGGCAAGGCTTTGAATTCAAATTGCCCAGTGCCGGACTGGCTACCGCGCTGGCCGTCTTTGGCATCACCGGCGTCGGCGCAACCGAGTTGTACATGTACACCTACTGGTGCGTGGAGAAAGGCTATGCGCGCTACACCGGCCCGCACGAGAACTCGGAGGCGTGGCGCCGCCGTGCCCGTGGCTGGATCCGGGTCATGAATGTCGACGTGATCTGCTCGATGATCATTTATACCGTCGCGACCGTTGCGTTTTACCTGCTGGGTGCGGGCATCCTGCATGGCATGGGTATCGTGCCCAAGGGCAGCGAAATGATCGTCACGCTTTCCAATATCTATACGCAAACTCTCGGCGGTTGGGCGAAATGGCTGTTCTACGTGGGCGCCATCATCGTTCTGTACGGAACGATTTTCGCCGCAACGGCCGGGCACTCGCGCATGTTTGCCGACTTCATGCGCCTGCAGGGCGCGTTCGCGCGCGATGACGTCAAGGCGCGCAATCGCTGGCGCGACATATTCATCGTCGTGCTGACCGTCATTCCGGTGATGATGTATTTCATTTTCGGCGAGAACCCGGTGGGCATGGTGAAATGGGGCGGCTTTGCGCAGGCCTGGACGTTGCCGATCATCTCGCTGGGCACGATTTATCTGGTGCGCCGTTTCATGCCCAAGGAAATGAGCGCAACCGCGCTTGGAAACGTGCTGCTCTGGATCGGCGCCATCGTCATCACCGGATTCGTTCTGATCAGCGAAGCACGCCGCTGGGGCCTGCTGGGCTGATCACCAAACACACCAAGGGAGCAAGGCAATGAGCGTTACTCGTCTTCACGTCGGGCCGCGGCTGTCGCAGGTCGCGATTCACGGCAACACCGTGTACAGCGCGGGGATCGTCGCCGACGACACCAACGTCGATGTGGCCGGGCAAACCGGTCAGATTCTCGACAAGATCGACCGTTACCTGAAGGAGGCGGGCACGGACAAAACGAGAATCGTTTCCACCACCATCTGGCTTGCCGACATGAAGGATTTCGCAGACATGAATTCGGTGTGGGACCAGTGGGTGCCCAAAGGCAACTCGCCACCACGCGCCTGTGTCGAATCCAAGCTCGCGACACCGGCGTACAAGGTCGAGATCCGCGTCATCGCCGCCAAATAATCCGGACAGGCAGCAACTATGGGGCCGCGCTCGCCAGCGCGGCCTTTTGCTTTTGTTGACCCGGCCCTAGAATCGAGCGATCCGTCCGCCAGGTTCCCGCGCCATGACTCTGCTCAGCGAAGCCGCCATATTCCTTGCCGCCGCGGTCGTTACCGTACCCTTGTTCCGGCGCTTCAAGCTCGGTGCCGTGCTCGGCTATCTCGCAGCCGGTGTGCTCATCGGACCGTACGGACTGAAGTTTCTGAGTGCCGGGGAAAATCTCATGCACTTCGCGGAACTCGGCGTCGTGCTCCTGTTGTTCGTGATTGGCCTGGAGCTGCAGCCCTCGCGCCTGTGGATTCTGCGCCGCCCGGTGTTCGGACTTGGTTTCGCGCAGGTTCTGCTCACGGCGGCGGCGGTGGCCATCATCGGCCTCGCAATGGGCCAGCACCTCACCGTAGCGGTGGTCATCGGCCTGGGCTTGGCGATGTCCTCTACGGCCTTCGTGCTGCAGATCCTTGCGGAGAAAGGTCAGCTCGCGCAGCGCCACGGCCGTTCGTCGTTCGCCATCCTGCTATTTCAGGATCTGGCCGTGATTCCGTTGCTGGCGCTGATCCCGCTGCTCGGCGCCGGTGACGTACAGGCCGCAGAGGGCAGCGTGTGGCTCGGCGCGCTCAAGGCCATCGGCGTCATCATCGCCGTCATCGTCGGCGGCCGCTATCTGCTGCGTCCGATCCTGCAGGTCATTGCCGCAGCCGGCATCCAGGAAATATTCACCGCAGCGGCGCTGCTGGTAGTGATCGGCACCGCCCTGTTGATGTCGTCCGTGGGCCTGTCGATGTCGCTTGGCGCATTTCTCGCCGGCGTGCTGCTGGCGGACTCCGAGTATCGCCACGAGCTGGAAGCCGATATCGAACCTTTCAAAGGTCTGCTCCTGGGGCTTTTCTTCATCTCGGTCGGCATGTCGGCCAACCTGGGTCTGGTGCTTGCGCACCCGCTGGCCATTGTCGGCGCGGCCGTCGGCTTGATGTTCCTGAAAGCCTCGATCCTGCTCGCGCTCGGCAGGATCACCGGTCACACCTGGGCATCCTCGCGCGGTCTTGCCGTCGCGTTGAGCCAAGGCGGCGAATTCGCTTTTGTGCTGTTCAGCCTTGCGGCCGACACGGGACTGCTGGGCCGCACGCTGACCGATTCGCTGATGATCATAGTTACGCTGTCGATGGCGCTGACCCCGGTGGCTTTCGTGCTCAACGATGTGGTGCTTGCGCGCCGGCTGAAGAAATCGGCCGAGGAGAAATTCGACGACATCGAGCCGGAAGAAACCAAAGTCATCATCGCGGGCTTCGGACGCGTCGGCCAGATTGTCGCGCGCCTGCTGCGTGCCAGGAAGATTGCCTTTACCGCACTCGACAAGAGCGCTGAACAGATCGATACCGTGCGCCGCTTTGGAAACCTGGCCTATTTTGGAGACGCTTCGCGCCTCGACCTGCTGCGGGCTGCGCAAGCGCACAAGGCAGAGATTCTGGTGCTGGCCATCGACGACATCGAAGCCTCGGTGCGCACCGTTCAAACCGTGAAAAAGCATTTTCCGAAACTGAAGATCTATGCCCGCGCGCGTAACCGCTTCCACGCCTATCGCCTGCTGGATCTCGGCGTCGACTACCTGATGCGCGAGACATATCTATCGTCGCTGGAACTCGGCCGCCAGGTGCTGTTGGGGCTGCAGTTCGCCGAATGGGAATCGCGCGACACCGTCGCGACCTTTCATGAGCACGACGAACGCTCGCTGCGGCGCCAGCATGCCGTCTACCACGACGAAACCAGGCTGATCCAGTCCGCCAAGGATGCCGCCAAAGAACTCGAAGAGATTTTCGAGTCCGACAGCGAGAACAGCAATGGTAAAACCGGTCCAGCGGCCAAGCCGGTGTTCAGCCCGAGCGATGTGCGCTAGCAATGGCGAGAGCGCGCCATTGCTAGCGAGGGGCGAGGGACGAGGAAAGAGGAAAGGGAAAGAGGAAGATGCCCTGCCCCTCTTCCCTCTTCCTTCGCCCCTCGACCCTCTCCCCTCGCCCCTAGTACCCCCTACTCGATCGCCGTATCCGGCTCTTCGCGCGGTGCCGGCCGATGGCCGAGCGCGACATAGAGGCCGCTGCCGACGATGATGGCCATGCCGATGAATGCGTGGGCATCGGGAAAATCGCCGAATACCAGAAATCCCAGCAGGACAGCCCACAGCAACTGCATGTAACCCAGCGGCGACAGGAAAGACGCGCTGGCCAGTTCCATGGCGCGGATCAGCATGTAATGGCCGAAGCCGCCGGCCGCGCCGAGCAGCAACAACAACGGCACATGGCGCCAATCGGGGGTCTTCCAGAACCAGGGCACGACCAGGCTCATCAGCACGCAACCGATCAATGCGGTATAGAACAGCGTAGTCAGCGGGTTCTCGGTTTCGCTGAATTTTCGCGTCATGATCTGGTACAGGCTGTAACAGGATGCGGAGCCCAACGCAAATAGCGCCGGCCACTGCAACATGTCGCTGCCCGGGCGCACGATGAACAGCACGCCGGCAAAACCCGTCGCGACCGCGATCCACCGCGGCAGATTCACGTGTTCGCGCAGCAACCACACTGCGAGCAATGTAACCAGCAGGGGCGAGATGAAGCTGATCGCCTTGACTTCGGCCATGGGCAGGAAGCTCAACGCGGTGAAATTAAACAGTGTCGATCCCATCAGTAAGGCCGCACGCAGAAACTGGCCGCCCGGCTGGCCGGTTCGCACGAGCCGCGTGCCCAGGCGCGGCGCGAGCAGCAGCACCATGAACAGCATGTGCACGAAATAGCGGCACCAGACGAGCATGGGAACCGGATACGAGCGGCTGAGAAACTTGGCGGTGGTTTCCAGTACCGAGAAGCAGACGACCATGACCATCATGAAGGCAACGGCACGGCTCGCGGGCCGTAAGGCCCGAAACCGGGCGAGTAAAGCGGCAATCAAGGGATACGCGGGGACAGGAAGGGGTTATCGGGATTTTAGCCCAAGCGGCCACCGCGGCATCAGGGATTGCGAAAGCACCGGCTGCGAGGACGGCGCGCGAATCTGCGGAACAGTTGCCCGCGTCCTGCCGTTATAATTGCGTCTTCCCGCGAAAGTACCCGGAAGGCCGGATCCCGCGCGCCGGCCGCCCGCACAGGAGATTCTCCATGCGCATGGAAGCCCATATTCACGGCACGGTGTTGCTGCGTGCCGGCACGACGAACGCACAGATCGAGGATGCCTTGCGCCCCTGGCTCGAGTACATCGACGAGGACAGCATGGCCGATGCGAAAAGCGTGCACCCCGACGAACCGGGACTGGTTTTCGACCGCCGCCGCCGCGTGCTCGAGATTTGCTGGACCGGGGATGTCGGTCGCAGCTTTCACCAGACGGTTGCCGATGCCCTGGCTGCGCTGAGTCCCTTCTCTGAAGAAGCCGCAGCCTTCGAAGTCAGTTATTACCTGGAAGACGGCAAGGACGAGTTCAGCCTGGTGTTCGTCGGGCCGACACAGGATGCGATTCTCGAAGCGCAACGTCAGCTGATGCTCGAGGACGTACGTAATCTGTTGTCGCGCCAATTCAGCGATCCCGAGATTGCTCAAGTCGTGGCACTGGTCAATCAATTATTCGAGCGCAATGTGAAAGCGGGCGTGTCGAACACCCAGACCGCCACCAATCCTTCCGAACCGATGCCCATGCCGGCGGGGCGCAAGCATTTGCATTGAGGCGCCCATGAAAAGCGCAGGAACGTGAGCGGCTCGAGAAACTAGAAGCAAAGACTCCACCCGATGCGCCCGGGGCACACCTCCCGGGCGCTTTTTTTCCTCAATGATGATCGATTCCGCGCAAGTTTCTTCGACACGGCTACCTGCGCTCACGCACGATGCGCACGGACAGCGCCGTGTTCACTTGCGCGCGGTGATCGCTCTGGCCATGCCGCTGTTTGTCAACAGCGGCCTCCAGGCGTTGCTGAATCTGACCGACACCTGGTTCATCGGCCGCATTTCCACAGACGCCACGGCTGCGGTCGGTGCATCGTATTGGTTCATGATCGTGGCCATTCTGTTTTTCGGCGGGCCCGGTCTGGCGGTACAGACACTCGCCGCGCAGGCATACGGCTCGGGAGACAAACGCGCCGCAGCGCGCGTGGTGTGGGCCGGCTTGCGCGGCATGATCTGGGTGGCGCCGGCATTCGTCGTTATAGCGTGGCTCGGACCTGAGATCATCGTCTGGCTGCACCTGGACCCGCGCGTGGCACAACTTGCCACGGAGTTCTGGTTTCCGCGCGTGCTGGGAGGCGTTTTTGCGGTGGGCGTGTGGGCGACGACAGGCTTCTTCAACGGGATCGGCCGCACGCGCGTCACCCTGGCAGTCATGGGTTTCGTCGCCATTCTCAACGCCGTGCTCAACCAGATATTCATCTTCGAGTTCGGCTGGGGCGTGGCGGGAACCGCCTGGGCAACCACGGCGGCGATGGGAGTGGGCCTTCTGGTCACGCTTGGGCTGTTCGCATCGAAAGGCGTCGATGCGGAATACGATTCGCGCAAAACCTGGCACGAGAGTCACAGCGAGCTCGGTCGTTTGATGCGCGTAGGATTCCCGATCGGCCTATTCCCGGCCATCGATGTCGCCGGTCTCGCGGCTTTTCAGGCGATGCAGGCCGCGCACAGCGCCGTGGGTGGAGCTTCCACGCAAATCGTCATGATGCTCACGTCTCTGGCATATCTGCCGACCATGGGCTTCGCGCTGGCCGGCACCACGCTGGTCGGGCAATCGATTGGGGCTGGCGACAAGGACTGGGCCAGTAAAGTCGGCAATGCCACCATCAAACTCGCAGTCGGGTATATGGCGCTCGTGACGGTGTTTCTGGCCGTGATCGGACCGTGGCTGCTGCCGCTGTTCGTTAACGCATCGGACCCTCAGGCAGGCGCCGTGATCACCCTGGGCAAGACCTTGCTGTGGTTCGCCGCCGCCTATCAGATCTTCGACGGACTGAATCTGGGCGCAGGCTTCTGCCTGCGCGGGGCAGGCGACATGCGCGTGCCCACGCTGGCCATTATCGTTCTGTCCTGGTTCGTGTTCGTGCCATTCACCCACATGTTCACCTTCGGACCCGGCGAGGGTTGGGTCGACTTTCTGCCGCAGTTCGGCTTGGGTGCCGTTGGCGGTTGGGCCGTCGCGCTGGTCTATTGCTGCCTTCTGGGCACGCTGATTTATCTGCGCTGGATTTCGGGCGCGTGGCGCCGTATCAACCTGCGCTAAGATAGCGCCACAACAAATTCGCGGCGCCGGTCGGCGACCGAACTTTCGGAGGATTTATGCAAGCCATGATTCGATGCCTGTGCGCGATGGCGCTCGCAGGTGCTGCAACCTTTGCTCAAGCTGGCGCCCTGCCCGGGGCCACTCCGGATGAAGTCGGCATGTCCGCAACGCGTCTGGAGCGAATCGACGCCGCCATGCAAAAAGCCGTCGACTCCGGTGAATTGCCTGGCGCGGTCGTCTTCATTGCACGTGAAGGGCGACTGGTCTACGCGAGAAGTTTCGGCTGGCAGGACCGGCAGAAAAAAGTCCCGATGAAGAACGATTCGATATTCCGTCTGTACTCCATGACCAAGCCGGTGGTCAGCGTCGCCGCCATGATACTGGTCGAGGAAGGCAGGCTCGGCCTGCAGGAACCGGTTGCGAAGTACATCCCCGAGTTCAAGGACATGAAAGTCGGCGTCGAGACGCGGGATGCCCAAGGCAAACCGGTGCTCGACCTGGTGGATGCGAAACGGCCGATCACCGTGCAGGATCTGTTGCGCCACACCTCGGGGTTGACCTATGGCGTACTCGGCGCGCAGACGGCCGTGAAGAAAATGTACAAGGACGCCGAAATCTTCTCGCAGAAATGGGTGCTGGAGGATTTCAGCAAAGCGCTGGCGAAACTGCCGCTGGCCTTCCAGCCGGGAACCACATGGGAATACGGCCATTCTTCAGACATCCTCGGCCGCGTAGTGGAAGTTGCCTCCGGTCTGACGCTCGACGTGTTCTTCGCGCAACGCATTTTCGGGCCGCTGGGTATGGTCGATACGGGGTTCCAGGTGCCGCCGGACAAACAGCATCGCATTGCACAGGCGATGCCCGACGTTCATACCGGCAAGACGCCTGAACTCATCGACTTCAGCAAGCCGCAGACGTTCTTCGCCGGCGGTCACGGCCTGGTGTCGACGGCCGCCGATTATCTGCGCTTCGCGCAAATGCTGGCCAACGGCGGCGAGCTCGAAGGGGTGCGCATTCTGGGCCCGCGCACCGTCGACTACATGAGCGCGGACCACGTCAACACGCAGATCGACAAGGGGCAAACATATTTGCCGGGGCCGGGTTACGGCTTCGGCCTGGGCTTTGCCACGCGGCTCGAACGCGGCCAGTCGGAATGGCCGGGTTCGCCGGGTGATTATTACTGGGCCGGGTATGCGGGCACCTATTTCTGGATCGATCCCGAGGAGCAACTCGTGCCGGTATTGTTGACGCAGGAGCCGTTGCGTCGCCAATATTACCGGGTACAGCTGCGCAATCTGGTTTATCAGTCGATCGTTCGGTAGTCCCAACGGGCGAAAGAGATCAGAATACGCGCATGCGCGCATGCGTTTTCCCGTTGATCCTTTGCGCGGCGATATGTCTGGCGCCGGGAGCGGCGCGCGCGCAAACCGAAACCGAGCGTGCCTTCCTGCTTGTGGCCACCCCCGGCATGATCGATTCGAACTTTTCCGCAACCGTCGTATTGGCGATGCGCCCGGATGACGGCGGACCGCTCGGCCTGATCCTGAATCGTCCCACCACCGTTGAGCTGCGCTCGCTGTATCCGGAAAACGCGCAACTCGCCGACCGTGGCGATCTCGTCTTCCTCGGTGGGCCGGTGCAACCCGATGCGCTGCTGTTCGCGTTCCGGTCGGCGAGCAGACCTTCCAGAGGCCTTCACGTCGCGGAGGATATATACGTCAGCGGGTTCAGCGAGACGTTCGCCGAAATACTTAAGCACCCGGAGAACGCGCCGGAGCAGCGCTTTTTCAGCGGTTACGCGGGCTGGGCGGCGGGCCAACTCGAAGCCGAGATCGCGCAAGGAGGCTGGCATGTGCTGCCGTTCGATGCCGCGGTGCTGTTCGAGATGAACCCCCTGACCATGTATCAGCGATTGCTCGAGCGGGCTTCCGTGCCGCGTATCGAAGCGCTCCACGGTTTACGCATGGCGCGCGCCCTGACGCGCTGATTCCGGCTACGCGTTGCGCCATGCTTGCCGCTGCAACCTTTGCACCCATGGGCGATCAAGCGATGATCGTGGAGTTTGGCAATCGCATCGATCCACTTCTGAGCGCGCAAATCGCCATGCTTGCCCAACGCCTGCGCGATTCGGCGCCGATCGGCGTACTCGATATCGTTCCCGCCTACACGACGCTTGCACTGTATTACGATCCACGCGAAGTGGGATCCGGTCCCTCGCCGTTCGAAACCCTGCAACGGACGATCGCCGGTTGGCTTGAAATGCAAGCGCTGGAATCCGCACCGGCGGGCCGTACCGTCGAGATCCCCGTTTGCTATGGCGGCGCTCTGGGCGAAGACCTGGAAACACTCGCACACAATCGCGGTCTGCGCCCCGATGAAGTCGTCGCGATCCACAGTGGCGCCACTTATCACGTACATATGCTCGGATTCGTGCCGGGCTTCGCTTATCTGGGCGGCCTGGACGAGCGGCTTGCGAGTCCGCGGCGCGCGACACCGCGTCCGCGAGTTCCCGCAGGCAGCGTTGCCATCGCCGACGGACAAACGGGAATTTATCCTCTGGAGACGCCTGGCGGATGGCATCTGATCGGCTGCACGCCGCTGCGCTTGTTCAGGGCCGAAGCGTCACCACCGAGCCTGCTCAATGCCGGCGACAAGGTGCGGTTCGTGCCGATCTCCATCGAGCAGTTCGAATCGCAATCGTCGGCGTCGGCATGAGCGTAACGGTTCTAAAATCCGGCATGCTGAGTACCGTGCAGGATCGCGGACGCTACGGCTTTCAGCATTTCGGCGTTCCGGTATCGGGTGCGATGGATTTGTTCTCGCATCGCGTGGCGAATATTCTCGTGGGCAACCGCGCTGATGAGGCCACGCTTGAGATCACCTTGCTCGGGCCGCGCCTGCGCTTCGAGCATGCGTCGCTGATTGCGCTGTGCGGCGCGGATCTGTCGCCGGCCATTGATGGTCAGCCGGCTCCCGAGGGCAAGCCGGTTCGCGTGCGCGGCGGCGCAGTACTCGATTTTGGTGCTCCAGTGGCCGGCTGCCGCTGTTACATCGCCATACACGGTGGGTTTGACGTGCCCGTCGTAATGGGTAGTCGCAGCACCTATGAAACCGCGGGGCTTGGCGGGCTAAAGGGCCGGGCCCTGCGCGAAGCCGACGTGTTGCCAGTCGGCGGCGTCGACAGCGCGCCCTATCCCGGCCTCACGCGAGACCTTGCGCAATCCGCACGCGGGTTCTGTGCGCCAAGATGGGCGGTCAATCAGCACAACGAGGATCTCGCTCGCAGACCCCAGATTGTGCGCATCGTTGCGGGCAGACACTGGGAAGCATTTCCCGCGGCAGTACGCGATGCGCTGACCCAGAACGAGTTTCGCATCGCGCCGGACTCCAACCGCATGGGTTGCCGCCTTCAGGGCCAGCCCGCGCTTCGCGGCGGACCCGAGCAGACCCTGTCGGAGGCCGTCACGTTCGGGACCATCCAGATTCCCGCCTCGGGCAATCCGATCGTGCTGATGGCCGACCGGCAGACCGTCGGAGGCTATCCGAAAATTGCCGAGGTAGCGGCCGTCGATTTGCATCTGCTGGCGCAGATGCGCCCTGGCGACCGGCTGCGATTCGCGCACATCTCCCTGGCCCACGCGCAGGCGTTATGGCTCAGGCGCGAACAGGAAATTTTCGCCATCCGCGAAGCCGTGAACCGGCGGCTCGTCGAATGAAGCGGCCCGGACCTGCGAAGTCGGGCGCAGTTGCATCGCCCGTACGTGCCGCAAACCGGTATTCTTGAACCATGAAAACGCTCGACCTGAATTGCGACATGGGTGAAGGCTTCGGCGCCTGGACGATGGGCGACGATCGCGCGCTGCTCGATCATGTCACCTCGGCCAATATTGCGTGCGGATTCCATGCCGGCGATCCGCGCATCATCCACCGGACGGTCGAGCTCGCGCTGGAGAAAGGTGTCGCGCTGGGCGCGCATCCGTCATTGCCCGACCTGCAGGGATTCGGCCGGCGCAGCCTGAGCGTGTCGCCATCGGAGGCGTATGATCTGGTGCTGTACCAGATCGGCGCGCTGGCGGGCTTTGCCACGGCTTGCGGTGGCAAACTGGCGCACGTAAAACCGCATGGCGCGCTCTACAACATGGCGGCGAGGGATGTCCAGCTCGCCCGGGCCATTGCACGCGCGGTGCGCGATTTCGATGCAACGCTGGTGCTGTTCGGCTTGGCGGGAAGCGAACTGGTCCGCGCCGGCGAACAAGCCGGGCTGAAAACGGCCAACGAAGTTTTCGCCGATCGCACCTACCAGGCCGATGGAAGTCTGACGCCGCGCGACCGCCCGGAGGCGATGATCCATGACGTGAATAGCGCCATCGCCCAGGTAGAACGTATGGTCGGCGAAGGCCGCGTGCGCAGCCAGCAAGGCAGCGACATCGCCGTCACAGCCGATACTCTGTGCATTCACGGCGACGAACCCGGCGCAGTCGAGTTCGCAAAGCGCATCCGCGCCGCGCTCGATGCAGGCGGCGTGCGTGTAGCCCCCATTTCGCGCTAGCGCCTTGTCCAGCGACGGAGAGCGCAGAGAACACAGTTCGAAAAACCGGATCTGAGACGGTTGCGGCCGAATAGTTCAAGCGCCGACGCTCTCCTGGTTGTGACCTCTTTTTTCCCTTGTGTCATGCATGCCCTTTGTGACTGTGTTGCATACCAATTTCCAGGAGAAGAATAATGCACGACGAATTGTTTTCGGTGGCTGAGCAGGTGGTGCTGGTGGCGGGTGCGAGCCGCGGCATCGGCCGCGCGTTGGCGCAAGGGTTCGCCGAGCGCGATGCGCAAGTCATCATTGCAGGGCGCGAAGCCGACACGCTGGCGCAAACGGCCAGGGAAATCTCCAAAGGACGTCATCCTGTCGCGTTCGAGGTCTGCGACGTCGCCAGGACCGAAGATGTGGCAAACCTCGTTCAATGCGTGATTGGCAGGTTTGGCCGTATCGATACGCTGGTCAGCGTCGCCGGTGTCAATAAACGCATGAAAGCCGAGCAGTACGCGATGGAAGAATACGACTGGATCGTCAACATCAATCTGCGTGGCGCTTTCGTGGTGGCGCAGGCGGTGGGCCGGCACATGATCGAGCGCAAGTCCGGCGCGATCATCAACATCGATTCGCTCAATACGTACGCGCCGCTTGCGGGTGTGACACCTTACGCCATGAGCAAGGCTGGCGTGCTGATGATGACGCGTTCGCTCGCCAATGAATGGGGCAGGCACGGCGTGCGTGTGAATTCAATAGCGCCGGGATTCTTCCCGACGGCGTTGTCGCAGAAAATGTGGGCTCAGGAAAAGATGACCACGTGGGCAAAGACCAACACACCGCTCGGCAGGCTCGGCGATGTCCGGGAACTGGTCGGTGCCGCCATTTATCTGGCATCACCCGCCTCGGCATTCGTGACCGGCCAGACCATTCGTGTGGACGGCGGAGTCACGGCCGGCATCAACTGGCCCATCGAACTCTGATGCATGGGCCTCGAGTCCGTTCCCAGACGCCAGCGCAGGAAGCCGACGGATCATCCGTATTCACTTGACCACAAGATCTGTCCTCCCATATGTTTCGACACCGATTACTCTGTTTCCGGGATAGCCTGTCGTTTGCGTGCATGCCGTCGAAGATAATGACGGCTTCGTGCCGCGCACTACGGCGCTAGCCGAGCATATCCCTGGTTCTGCGGGCCCTTGACATGCAGCTTGTGAAATAACGTCTTCCCGCGCCAGCATCGCACGGCAGCGATCGCGGCACGACGAATTCAATTCGGAAAAAATGGATGCCTGGTTTTTCTGGAAGTCCCTGGGGATTGGCATGGCCGTCGCAGCGCCGGTTGGCCCGATGAGCCTGCTTTGCATTCACCGCACGCTGGATCATGGGCGCGCAGCTGGCCTGGTCTTCGGCGCCGGTATCGCCGCCGCGGATCTGAGCTACGCGGCGATTGCCGCTTTCGGCGTGACGGCCATTTCCTCATTGCTGCTTGCCGGAATTTTCTGGATCAAGCTGGCAGGAGCCCTGCTGCTCGCGGTACTGGGGGTGCGCATCGCGCTGGCTGGACCTGCCATGCGCCGCAGCGACGCGTTCCGCGGCTCGCATACCCGTGCGTTCATGACGGCTTACGGCCTGACCATGACCAATCCGCCTACGATCCTGTTCTTTGCGGGCATCTTCACGGCGGTGACGTCGATCGCAACGTTTGCAGCATCGGCCACCTTCGCCGCCGGCGTATTCGCCGGCTCGATGCTGTGGTGGATTATCATCACGTCGGTGGTGGCGCGCACGGCGGCGCTGATTCAACCGCCGGTTCTGCTGTGGATCAATCGCATTTCCGGAGCAGTGCTCATCGGTTTCGCGGTGTACGGACTCGCGACGCTGTATTAGCGGGATCCTGACTCCGACACCTCGTACGCAAGGATTTTGACCATGATATTTGCGCGCACTTGCCTGGTACTCGTCCTGCTTTTTGCCGGACGGGCGTGTGCCGATCTCGTATTGGTACCCGACAGCAGCACAATTGCAGCCGGCGGGATAATCGAAGCCACCTTGTTCGTTTCCAATGATTCCGCCGACACCGAGCTCGTTTTCGATCTGCCCACGCGACTCTCGTTTCGCACGCGCGGCGTTCCCGCGGCACCGGACATCGTGTTGATACGCGCCGAGACCGAGCCAGCACGCGCCAGCATCAAACCCGGCGCCTATTTGCGCGCGCGGTACACCGGCCGGCTGCCAGACGGGCTTATCGGCAACCTGGTGCTCGAGCCCGTGGATTTTGACGGTCCGACGATTGGACTGTCGGCGAGCGTCCTCAAAAGTCCCCGGCCGGATGCGGCGGAGGTGCAAGCGCCGGACGCCGATGCCAAACGTGAAGAGGCTTTTTCTGCCATCGGTCCAAGCGACCGGGATACGGCCCGCTTTATCAGCGCCTTCTCGCCCTACGAACCAAATTACTTTTCGATCGGATCGAACGGCCCGACGAATGCCAAGTTCCAGGTCAGCCTGAAATTCCGCCTGTTCAATCCCGACACGCAGACACCTTTCCTCGAAAAACTCTACCTGGCCTATTCGCAGACTTCCATCTGGGAGGTCGGATCATCATCGAGGCCCTTTTACGACTCGGCGTATCGGCCAAGCATGTTCTTCCTGGACGAAGACGTGTCGCAATGGCCCTTTCGCAAAGAGAGCCGGCTTGGCTTCCAGGCGGGCTATGAGCATGAATCCAACGGCCGCGATGGCTTGACATCGCGCAGCTTCAGCATACTTTTTGTGCGCCCCACCATCACGTTTCCATTCGGTTCGGAGTATTTCGTGTCGGTGGGGCCTAAACTGTACGGATTCGTTGCCGAAGAAGACAACCCCGATATCGGCCGCTACCGAGGGTACAGCGACGTCCTTATCAAGACCGGGGCAATCGACGGGGTGCAACTCGCGACCACCTTGCGCAAAGGCTTCGGACGCGAACCCTATAGCGTCGAGTTCGATCTGTCGATTCCGCTAAAGACGGCGCGCTTCGGCAACCTCGGCGGCTATCTTCACCTGCAGTACTTCAACGGTTACGGCGAAAGCCTGATCGACTATAACCGCAAGGTTCAGCCACAGTTGCGCATTGGGCTGATGATCACCCGCTGACCTCGAGGGTAACCCGCCTGGGCGGACTGGGGTCTTGCGGCCGATGCGCTACTATCCGCGCCAATGTATCGATCGAAAAATAAAAATATGCTCGAATCGTCAAAGCGCAGCGATTTCTGGCTCGGCTTCATGCTGTGTTTCGCGACACTGGATGTCGCCGCGGCTTCCCTGGACGAAACGCCGGGGGACTTTTCGACCCGTGTATGGATCAGTCCGGGCATTTATTCTTTGCACTTTGACAGATCCAAAGACCTGCGCGACGATAACGTCGGGTTCAGCGCCGAACTCGCGCTGGCGCCGGACCACACGCTGATCGCCGGCAACTATCTCAACAGCAACCGGGCGCGCACCCGCTTTGCCGCCTACAACTGGCGGCCGCTACACTGGCAGTTCAAACGCGTGCAAGTGAGCGCCGGGGTCGCACTGGCGGCCTTCGACGGCTATCCGAACTATCGCAATGGCGGCTGGTTCGTGGCAGCCCTGCCTTTGCTGGCGGTGGAGGGCCGCCATCTGGGCGTCAATCTCAGCGTGCTTCCGACGATTCGCGACCGTCTCGACGGGGCCTTGGCCATTCAGTTCAAACTGCGTGTATGGTAGGCAGATCGTCCGGGCCGATGCTCTACGTTTCGCGCGACTGTTCGCCGCAATAGCGGGCAACATCCAGCCGCCGCGAGGGTTGCTTGATCACAAGGAGGTGACTTTACGCACAAGTTAACGAAGTCTCTGCTCCGCTGGGGTTCGCGGGTGTTGCTGACGGCGCTCTCCGCAAGCGCCCTGCTCGCCTTGGGCGGCCACGCGGTGGTGCCGGAAGCCAACCATTCTGCGCAGCACACCGCTCTGCGAAAGGACCAGCGCTCACGAGGCAGCGACGAGTTCGAGCAACGCTGGGTGGTCCTGCATTCCATCGGGGGCAACTGGGGTCGCGGACCGACGTCGAATGGAGAATCTTGCAGCGATTGCCATGCAGGTCACGGACGCGGGCGTGCACCCGACACCGCAGGCGGGTTACTGGTCTCCATGGTCGTAAAACTTTCCATTCCCGGGAACGACCTGCATGGCGCGCCACTTCCGCATCCGGAGTATGGCGAGCAGTTGCAGAATCAGGGCGAGCTCGGTCGCGTTCCGGCTGAAGGAATGGCGCGAATCGCCTGGCGCCCGCGCGTCGCACGGTTGGCCGACGGCGCCTTGATAGCTTTGCGTATCCCGCAACTCGAACACGCCAACCTGGCATTCGGTCCGCTCAGTGAACACACATTGAAATCGGTGCGCATTGCGCCAGCGCTGTTCGGTGCCGGATTACTCGATGTCATCCCGGAGACTACCCTTCTGACCATCGCGCGCGAGCAACGCGCACGTGGTTTCAATGGCAGACCGAACTACGTTTGGGACGACGAGAAGCAAACGACGGTGCTCGGCCGGTTCGGCTGGAAAGCCGGTCAGCCCAATTTGCGCCAGCAGATCGCGTCCGCCTATCTGAATGATCTGGGCGTTACGACGGCAATGTTTCCACAGGACAACTGTCCGCCGATTCAGAGCGCGTGCCGAAAACGCCCGAAAGCCATGGTGCCCGAACAATCAGAGCGTGCGCTGAGCGCACTGCTGGAACACCTGCGCAGCCTCGATGCGCCAGTGCCACGCCGCATCGATACCGCGCTGCGGGGGCACGGTGAGCGTCTGTTCGCCGAAGCGCGATGCGCGGTGTGCCACATCCCCTCGATCCGCATTGCTGCTTCCTCTGGCACGCGCTCTGCCGGCGAACAGGTCATCTATCCCTTCACGGATCTGCTGTTGCACGACATGGGCGAGGGTCTCGCCGATGGCCGACCGGAATTTCTCGCCGGCGCGCGCGACTGGCGCACGCCACCCCTC
>CBDDRM010000058.1:0-11813 GCA_965233135.1 uncultured bacterium
GGGAGCCGGCCGAAGCGGCGGGGCCTTGGGGTCCCGCCCCCACAGGCCTTCAGCGCAGGTCGTTCTCCCGTTCGGAAAGCAAGGCGATCCGCCCCTGCAAGGTCTGGTCGCAGCCGGTCGCGCTATTGCGCAGGGCTTTGAGCAGCATCGACTCGTGCGTTGGGACATCAGGCGAAGGCGGCGGCAGTTTTGCGACTGGTTCAACGGGATGTTCGGGGTGGATGACCGAGGTCTGAGCGGCGGAAAAAGCAGTGAACAGGTTGCTGCTTTTCATTTTTCTCCCTTTCCTTTCGTTGGTTGGCGCTTCCGGGCGCATAGTGCTCAGCAGTACAACGTCATGAAAGGTTCGCAGCGAAGGTTGCTACTTCGTCGTCTCGCGGTATCATCCGGTTAGACTTTCGGGCATTCCGGAGGGAGGGGCCATGTCGCAGACCGATGCGGTGGTGGAAGCGCTGAAGCGTTCGCTCAAGGCCAGGAAGCTCACCTACGCGCAGGTGGCGCACGGTTTGAAAATGAGCGAGGCCAGCGTCAAGCGCATGTTCGCGTCCCGACACTTCACCCTCGAGCGGTTCGAGCAGGTGTGCCAGATTGCCGGGCTGGGCCTGACGGAACTGGCGCGCCAGGTGGACAGCGAAGGCAATCTCATCTCGCACCTGACCCTCGAGCAGGAGCGCGAGGTCGTGGGTAACGCCAAGCTGTTCCTGGTTGCCGTGTGCACGCTCAACAACATGACCCTGGAGCAGATCCTTGCGGCCTACGAAATTCAGAAAGCCGAATGCATCCAGTTGCTGCTGCGGTTGGACAAGATAAAGTTCCTGGAGTTGATGCCCAACAACCGCATCCGGTTGAAGGTGGCGCCGAATTTTTCGTGGTTGCCGAATGGTCCGATCCTGCAATATTTCAGGACGCGCGCGCAGCAGGAGTATTTCCGCTCGCGCTTCGACGGCCCGAACGAGTTCATTGCCGTGGTCAACGCCATGCTATCGGCGGCTTCGAGCGCGCAATTCGTCGCCAAACTGCGCAAGCTGGCCAGGGAATTCGCGGAACTTCACCACGACGACAGGCATTTGCCGATCGGCACACGCCGACCGGCAAGCGTCGTGCTGGCACTGCGCCCGTGGGAACTGGACGATTTCTACCAGCTGCGGCGCAAGCGCAAGGCGCGCAGCGCGGGGTGACCACGACGTGGGGGGCGTGCTAGCATCGGGCCCTTCGCGAGGGGCGAGGGACGAGGGGCGAGGGACGAGTTTAGGGCGTTAGAACCTTTGCTTATCCCTCGCCTCTCGCCCTTCGTCCCTCGCCCCTTGCCGAGTAAAACGAGGAATAAACATGAGCGTATTGCAACTGCAAAACTACATCGCCGGCGAATGGATTGCCGGCGCCACGACCTCCAAGGACGTCAATCCCTCGGATACCAACGATGTCATTGCCGAATACGCACAGGCCGACAAGGCGCAGACCGAGCGCGCGGTCGAGGCTGCGCGGGCGGCGTTCCCGGCCTGGGCCACGTTCAACGTGCAGGCGCGCGCCGATCTGCTAGACAAGGTCGGCAACGAGATCATTGCGCGCAAGGACGAACTCGGCCGGTTGCTTTCACGCGAGGAAGGCAAGACCCTGCCCGAAGGCATCGGTGAAGTGGTGCGTGCGGGCAACGTGTTCAAGTTCTTCGGCGGCGAAGTGCTACGCCGTTCCGGCGAACTGCTCCCGTCCGTGCGTCCCGGTATCGACGTGGAACTCACGCGCGAACCCGTCGGCGTGGTGGGCATCATCGCTCCGTGGAATTTCCCGGCGGCGATCCCGGCCTGGAAGATCGCGCCGGCGCTGGCGTATGGCAATTGCGTGGTGTTCAAGCCGGCCGATCTGGTACCCGGCATGGCGCACGCGATTGCCAAGATCCTGGTCGACGCCGGGGTGCCGAAGGGCGTGTTCAATTTCGTCATGGGCCGCGGCAGCGTGGTCGGCGAAGTGCTGGTCAACGACAAGCGCGTCGATGCCATTACGTTCACCGGTTCGGTCGAAACCGGCAAGCAGGTGGCCGCCAAGGCCATCGCGCGCATGGCCAAGTTCCAGCTCGAGATGGGCGGCAAGAATCCGCTGGTGATTCTGGATGACGCCGATCTGAAGACCGCGGTCGAGTGTGCGGTCAACGGAGCGTTCTTTTCCACCGGCCAGCGCTGCACGGCGTCCTCGCGCCTCATCGTCACCAAGGGCATACACGACAAATTCGTTGCGGCCATGGTCGAGCGCCTCAAGGGCCTGAAAGTCGACAACGCGCTCAAGCAAGGCACCGACATCGGTCCCGTGGTGGACAAGACCCAGCTCAACCAGGATATGCACTACATCGAGGAAGCAAAAAAGGAGGGCGGCAAGCTCGCGTTCGGCGGCAATCTCATCAAACGCGAAACCGACGGCTTCTATCTCGAGCCGGCACTGTTTACCGAAACGGCGAACACCATGCGCATCAACCGGGAGGAAGTATTCGGCCCCGTGGCCTCGGTGGTGGCGGTCAAGGATTACGATGAAGCGCTTGCGGTCGCGAACGACACACCCTTCGGTTTGTCATCCGGCATCGTCACCACTTCGCTGAAGCAGGCCTCGCATTTTCGCAAGAACGCGCAGGCCGGCATGGTCATGGTGAACCTGCCCACCGCGGGCGTGGATTACCACGTGCCGTTCGGCGGCCGCAAGGGCTCGAGCTACGGCCCGCGCGAGCAGGGCCGCTACGCTGCGGAATTTTTCACCACCGTCAAAACCAGTTACGTGCTCGCATGAACGCGCGCATGCAACTGCTCGGTTCCGCGGCACTGCTGCTCGCCGTCGTCTGCGTGCCTTGCAGCGCCGCCGATGAGCGGGCGGTCCCGGCCAATGAAGAACCGCGCCATGTGGTCAAGCTGGAAAACGACTGGGTGCGCATCATCGATGTCGAGATTCCGGAAGGCGAGCAGACGCTGTTCCACACCCACTCGCTCGATTATCCGTATGTGCTGGTGACAAGTGTCACGCTCTACAACCAGATCCAGGGCCAGGAAGCGGCGGATGCGAAAATGCAGGCGGGCTTCATCGGATATTACGACGCCGCGGCCAAGGGTGCCTATACCCATCGCTTCATCAACCGCGGGCCCGGCGATTTCCGTGCGATCGGCATCGAACTGCTGCAACCGGCCCCGTCGGGCGCCATGGCTGGCGCACTGCCGGAGTTGCCGGGCGCCGAGATCGCGCTGGACAACGCGCGCGTCGGCGCCTATCGCATCAGGATCGCGCCGGGCGCCTCGGTCGGTCCGCTGACCTTTCCGGGGCCGAGCATTCGCGTGGCCATGGGCGAAGGAAAGTTGCTCTACGATATCGAGGACACCCGCACGCAGATGCGCCTCGCGCCGGCGCAGTTCGTGTTTCAGCCGCAAACCACTACCGCGACATTCACCAACGCCGGCGATACGGAAGTGGAGCTGGTCCAGTTCGTATTGAAATAAACCGGACTTGCGACTCCAAAGAAAAGGGCGCTGCCATAAAGTGTATGGCGCGCCCTTTTTGCTCCGGCAGCGAACTTCGTCGGTGCCGAAGGCTTGTCCCTTCCAACCAACAACTTTCCCGGGAGAGGTTGAAAGGAGACCACGGCTCCCGTTACCACCGCACGGGAATACTTGAGTAGCTTGGACGACGGTCCTTCGGGCAGAGTTCCGGCTGATTCGCACCGTTACAGCTGCGCGCCCTGAACCATCGTCGAGTGTTGCGAGGTCAATGTTTGGCCCTACCATGTCCGCTATGAAATCTGAAGCCGAAATCCCTGATTCGCTGTCCCTGCCACCGGCACCGGCTCCGCGCGGCATCGAACGTCTGCGGCCGCTGAAGATACTGCTGCGCTTTGCGCGCCCTTACCGGCAGCGCATGATTCTCTTCGGCCTGGCCCTGATGGTGTCCGCCGGCAGCTTCCTGGTCATCGGCCAAGGTCTCAAGCAAGTCGTCGATCGTGGCTTCTCGCAGGGCGACCCGGCGGCCCTGAACCACGGGTTGTTCTTTCTGCTGGGCGTGATCGTCGTGATGGCGAGCGCGACCTGGGTGCGCTTCTATCTGATTTCCTGGCTGGGAGAGCGCGTCATTGCCGACATACGCCGCGAGGTGTTTTCGCACCTGCTTACGCTCTCGCCGGCATGGTTCGAGCAGACGCGCACTGGAGAGATGATTTCCCGGCTGACCACCGATACCGCCTTGCTGGAGCAGATCGTCGGCACCAGCGTGTCCATGGCGTTGCGCAATGGCCTGCTCGGCGGCGGCGCGCTGGTCATGCTGATGCTGACGAGCTGGAAACTGACCTTGCTGGTGCTGCTTACCGTGCCGCTCGTGATCGTGCCGATCCTGTTCTTCGGCCGGCGGGTGCGCAAACTGGCGCGCGCGAGCCAGGATCGGGTGGCCGATCTTGGTGCTTACGTGGATGAATCGCTGCATGAGATCCGCACCGTGCAGGCCTACGGACACGAAGAAGTCGATCGCACGCTGTTCGGGCAGCGCATCGAGGCCGCGTTCGATACGGCGCGCCAGCGCATCCGCGTGCGCGCCTCGCTTATTTCGGCGGTCATCGTGCTGGTGTTCGCTGGAATCGGCATCATTCTGTGGATTGGCGGCCATGATGTGCTCACGGGGAAGCTCACCGCCGGTGAATTGTCAGCGTTCGTGTTCTATGCGGCGATGGTGGCGAGCGCCGCGGCGGCGTTGAGCGAGGTCATGGGCGACTTGCAGCGCGGCGCCGGTGCGGCCGAACGGCTCATCGAAATACTGGATACACAACCGGACGTCGTCGCCCCTGAAAACCCGGCTGATTTTTCGTTGCCTGCGGCAGGATCCGTCGAGTTCGAAGCCGTCACGTTTCACTATCCCTCGCGTCCTACCGTGGCCGCGCTGGAGGATTTCTCGCTGAAGATCACGCCGGGCGAGAAGCTCGCGCTGGTGGGGCCCTCCGGTGCCGGCAAGTCGACGGTATTCCAGTTGCTGTTGCGCTTTTACGATGCCCAGCGGGGCGCCATTCGCATCGATGGCGTCGATATCCGCCGTGTCGACCCGGTGCAGTTGCGCCAGCGCATCGCACTGGTGCCCCAGGAGCCGGCGATCTTCGCGGCCAGCGTTACCGAGAACGTGCGCTATGGGAAGCCCGAAGCGAGCGATGCGCAAGTGCGCCAGGCGTGCGATGCGGCCTTCGCCACGGAATTCATCGGACGCCTGCCGCAGGGATTCGACACCTACCTGGGCGAGCGCGGCGTGCGCCTCTCCGGCGGCCAGCGCCAGCGTCTTGCGATTGCGCGCGCGGTACTGTCGGATCGGCCGATCCTGCTGCTCGATGAAGCCACTTCCGCGCTCGATTCGGAGTCCGAACGCATGGTGCAGGTTGCGCTCGAACGCCTGATGGCCACGCGCACGACCTTGATCATCGCGCACCGGCTCGCCACGGTCAAAAGCGTGGATCGCATCGCGGTGATCGACCAGGGGCGCCTGATTGGCGCCGGCACGCACGAAGAACTGCTGGCATCGAATCCGCTGTATGCGCGCCTGGCGGAACTGCAATTCGGCGTTGAAAGATAGACGTCCCAGGTTTTTGTGCGCAACGCTATCCGCCGCGCCGCTGTTCGCGCAGATCGCGGCGCCACTGCCACGGCGGTTCCGGATCGGCATCGCGCCACAGGCCGGTCCGGCCGGAACGGGCTTGGTCTTCGGCTTCCAAATAGCGTGCGCGATCCCCGGCGGGCAATTCGCGCAGGTATTCGCGGTACACCCAGGCCGAACCCTCGCGGATCTGCGCCAGGTTGATGTCCACGCCTTCGTGTTCGATCTTGCCGACGATGCGCCCGTAGCGGTCGGTCTTGGTCCACTCGACCATCACGGACTCGCCGTACAACTGGCGCGCGAGCGTTTCCCTGGCGAAAGCCCCGAAGGGCTGCTGCTTCTCGGGCGCATCGATCCCCGACAAGCGGACCTTGTATTGCCGATATTCCGCAGTCAGTACCGTCACGGTATCGCCATCCGCGACGCTGATCACGCGTCCCAGGATGCTGGCCGCGAACGCGTCGCAAACGCATACCGCCAGCAGCAAAAGCGCTGCAAGCGATTTCATTCTCATCAATGCCCGGCCTGTGCGTGCCGGTGAATCTATAATTGTGCGCGCAGTATGACACCGGTTTCGAGACGCTGCCACGCGGCAACGACCCGCCAGCGTGCTGCTGTTAGAATCGCCTTCCCTGTCTTGCAATCAACCGGATTTCCGATGAGCTCCCAGCTGTTTACACCCTTCACGCTGCGTGGTCTGACCTTGCCGAATCGCATCGTCGTCTCGCCGATGTGCCAGTACATGTCCAGCGACGGGTCGGCCAACGACTGGCATCTGATGCATCTGGGCCAGTTCGCCATGGGCGCTGCCGGCCTGATCATCACCGAGGCGACTCATGTTTCGCCGGTCGGACGCATCACGCACAAGTGTCTCGGCCTGTACAGCGACGAAAACGAAGCGACGCTCAAGCGCGTGATCGATTTCTGCCGCAAGCATGGTGTGGCCAAGCTCGGAATTCAACTCGCGCATGCCGGGCGCAAAGGCTCCGCGCACTCGCCCTTCCAGGGCGGTAAGCCGCTGGGCGCCGCGGAAGGCGCATGGACCACCGTGGCGCCTTCCGCGCTGCCGTTTGGCCCCGACTGGCATGTACCGCGAGCGCTGGATGCCAGCGGTATGGCAGAAGTGAAGCAGCAGTTCGTCGATGCCGCGAAGCGGGCCTTGCGCATCGGCTTCGATCTGATCGAACTGCACGCCGCGCATGGCTATCTGCTGCACCAGTTCCTGTCGCCAATTTCGAATCGGCGCACCGACGAGTACGGCGGCTCGCTGGAGAATCGCATGCGCTTTCCGCTGGAAGTCTTCGAGGCCGTGCGCGCGGCGCTGCCGCAGGATAAAGTGCTGGGCGCGCGAGTGTCGGCGACGGACTGGATCGATGGCGGCTGGACACCGGAAGAAACCGTGCGGTTCGCCAAGGAACTCAAGAAGCGCGGTTGCGATTTCATCGATGCGAGTTCCGGCGCGCTGGATCCGCGCCAGAAAATTCCATTGGGTCCGGCCTACAATCTCCCGTTCGCGACCAGGATCAAGCAGGAAGCCGGCATTGCAACCATGTCGGTAGGCATGATCACCCGGCCCGCGCAAGCCGAGGAAATCATCGCCCGCGGCAAAGCCGATCTGATCGCCATCGCCCGCGCGGCTATGGACGATCCGCGCTGGGCCTGGCGCGCCGCACGGGAACTGGGGGCGGAAGCGCCCTATGCGCCGCAGTACGTGCGCTGCTCTCCCGCAGTCTGGAAACCCTGACCACAGTCGAAGCGCCATGAAGAGGCCGGCATGAGCGCCATCGAACAAGTCGTGCAGAGCCGCCGGCGCGATATCGGCGGCTTCGAAGTCCGGCGCATTCTCCCCTTCGGCGGCGGACGCATGGTAGGCCCGTTCATTTTTCTCGATCACATGGGGCCGGTTGATTTTGCGCCGGGTCAGGGCATCGATGTGCGGCCGCATCCGCATGTGTGTCTGGCGACGGTGACTTATCTCTTCGACGGAGAGATCGAGCACCGCGACAGTCTCGGCGTGGTGCAGGCCATTCGCCCCGGCGAGGTCAACTGGATGACGGCGGGGCGTGGCATTGCGCATTCGGAGCGCACGGGAGCAGCGCTGCGCGCGGCAGGCCACCGGCTGCATGGGCTGCAGTCCTGGGTGGCCTTGCCGCTCGCGGAGGAGGAAGTCGAACCCTCGTTCCATCATTTCTCCTTGCCGCAACTGCCGCTGCGCGACGACGGCGGCGTCAGATTGCGATTGATTGCCGGCGAGGGGTTGGGCTTGCGCGCACCGGTGAAGGTGTACTCGCGCATGTTCTACGCCGACGCCCGGATGGAGCCGGCTGCCATACTCGCCCTGCCGGCAGAGCACGCCGAGCGTGCCGCCTACGTGGTCGAAGGCAGCATCGAGGTCGAAGGCAGCAGATTTACACAAGGCAGCCTTCTGATCTTCGCCGAAGGCAAAGCCGCCACGCTATGCGCCGTCGGTGCCGCGCGCGTGGCGCTGCTGGGCGGCGCACCACTCGAAAGCAAACGCCATATCTGGTGGAATTTCGTGGCAAGTAACCCGGCACGCATCGAGCGCGCGAAGCGCGATTGGGCGGAAGGACGGTTTGCCCCGATTCCAGGCGAGACCGAGTTCATTCCCCTGCCGCGGTGAAAGATCGAACTTCCGGCCTGGCGGCGTGCGATACGTTGGCGTGCCAAGCCGACAGCCGGACCGACCCCTGATCAAAAAATCAGCCGCACCAGATAGAGGCTGACGATCGGGAAGAAGAACAACAGGATCACGCGCAGGAAATCGGAGGCCAGGAACGGGATTACGCCCTTGAACGTTTCCATCATGGGCACGTCGCGGGCGAGGCTGCTGATCACGAAAATATTGAGCCCCACGGGTGGATGCACCAGGCCGATCTGCACCACCATCAGCATCAGGATGCCGAACCAGATCGCCTTTTCGGTATGCTCGAGCCCCCACAGGTCCAGCCCCATGATGGCCGGGAAAATCACAGGGATGGTCAGAATGAGGGTGGCGAGCTCGTCCATCAGGAATCCCATGACGATGTACATCGCGATGACCACGGCCACAATGGCAAGCGGCGACCAGTCGATCCGCGTCACCCAGTCGGCGAGCTCCCGCGGCATCTGCGACAGCGCGAGTGCGCCGTTGAGCATGTCGGCGCCGAGGAACACCATGAAGATCATGCCCGAAGTCACCGCCGTCCCGAGAAACGCGCGGCCGATGCCAGTCAGGGTCAGCTCACGGCGCAGGAGCGCCGCGATGAAAGTGCCGGCGGCGCCGACCGCAGCGCCCTCGGTCGGCGTGAAGAAGCCGCCGTAGATGCCACCGAAGACCAGCACGAACACCGCCGTGATCGGCCAGATCTCGAGAAACGCGCGCGCGCGCTCGGCCATGGCAACGCGCGGCTGCGCCGGACCGAGTTCCGGGCGCAAGGTCACCGTGATGGCGATCACGATGCAATAGCCGATTGCGGCAATGATTCCCGGAATCAGGGCGGCCAGAAACAGCTTGGCGATATTGGTTTCAGTCAGGATCGCAAAAACCACCAGGGGCACCGAAGGGGGGATGAGAATCCCGAGCGTACCGCCGACGGCAAGTGTGGCGGTGGACAGGCGGCCCGAATAATTCAGGCGGCGCATCTCCGGCAGTGCCACCTGCGCCAGCGTCGCGGCCGTGGCGACGGACGACCCGCACACGGCGCCGAACAGGGCGCACGCGATGATGGCTGCCATGGCCACGCCGCCGCGCAGATGCCCGATCAGCGAACTGGCAAACTTGAACAGCGACCTGCTCAGCCCGCCCTGGGTCGCGAACTGTCCCATCAGAATGAATAACGGGATCACCGAAAGGTCGTAATGCGAAAAGCGCGCGTACAGCGCGCCTTTCAAATGATTCAGCAACGCGGATTCTCCGGCCAGCAACCAGTAACCCACGGCACCCGGCAGGAACATGGCCACCGAGATGGGTACGCGCAGGATCATCAGCGCGATCATCGCGCCGAACAGGGAAAGCCCCAGATTGAAGTTACTCATCGCCCGCCTGTTTCCACGCGAGCCGAGCGGTGCGCAGCGCCGCCAGAACAGTCAGCAGCAGTCCGGGCATCATGGCCGCATAACCGATCCAGAGCGGGAAGCCCAGGATCATCGTGCTTTCATGGCTGGCCTTGACGGCCATCACGCCCACACCGGTACGCCAGGTCAACAGCGCCATGACCAGCGCGAACAGCACCGCGCCGAAAGCGTCGAGGCGCCGCTGCCTGCTCCTGCGCAGCCGCACCGTGAAAAAATCCACCGTCAGATTGCCGCCTTGCAACTGGCACCACGGCAGCATCAGTGCAATGCAGCCGGCGAGTGCCACCTGCAACAACTCGAAGTCGCCCTGGATCGGCTGGAAGCCGAGCGAGCGCATGGCGATGGAGGTAACCACCATGCCGGTGATACCGGTGAGCAGGGCGCCGCCCGCGAACGCCGATGCGGCGGCTAACTTCTCGATCAGTGTCAGCCTGACAACGGGAGACGTTTCGGTCATGTTCTTCTGTCGTTGTGGACCGGGCAGGCGAAGCGCTACTTCGGTGGACTCACCACGACTTTCTCGTAAGGATGGCGCCGCGTGATGAGTTTCGAGTGCGCGAATACTTCCAGCGCGGTGGCATAGTGCGCGGGGTCGATTTCGATCTCACCTTCCCAGCACCCGAGTTGCTGATAGAAGCGAATGGCGGCGATCAATGCATCGGCCGCGATGTCCGGAAAGAATGGCTGTTCTGCTGCTGCAACAGTCGCGGCCGGCGCGGTCTGCACCCAGGCGCGCGCCTTGCGATAGGCGCGGGTGAAGCGAATGGCGTCGGGCGACGAAAGCCAGCGCGGCATCGCGGCCAGGCTGCTGAAGGCGACGGGGCCGATCGCTTCGCCGATGGAGGCCACGACCTGGGCCACGCCTTCGTGATGCAGTTGCTGCGGATAGGGGGCCTGCTCGTGATACCAGTCGGCCTGACCGTTGCGAAACGCGACGATGGATTTCTGCGGATCGCCCGCATCGACGCCTGAGGTGCGTTCGAGCGACACCCCTTTCTTGTGCAGTGCGTAAGCCAGCATCGCCTGCGGCTGGCCGCCATGCGCGAACATGAACTTGCCCATCGTCAGCTTGGCCCAGGCGAATTCCGGCACGGGATGGCGCGCGGCGATCTGAAAGCCGTCGCGCTGGTTGATCTGCGCGAAGTTGATGAAAGGCGCGCGCTCGCCTTTCTCCAGGTAGGGCCACGCGCCGGAAACTGCCGTCTGTGCGACATGGATCGCGCCCGACACGAGCATTTCGGCGACGGTTTTACCCGGCGGCATGACCGTGTACGTGGGCTCGAAACCTTCCGCAGCGAAAAACCCTCCGGCAATGCCCCCGATTAGCGGGCTGTAAAACGCCGAGTGCCGGTAAACCATCAGATTGAGTGTTCCCATCGGTGCCATTATGATTCGTTCCGCAAGGATTTGCCGAATCCTGCATCGATCGGGAGCCAATTTTGCCGGATAGCAGGCGCAGGGGAATTTTTGCAACGATCCGCAGCCGCCAGGACGCGCTGAACGTCGTTACCGATACCAGCATCGTATTCCTGCTGATCGCCGCGATACTCGCCGCGCTGTTCGTGATCGAAGGCGAACGCACGTTGCTCGATGTGGGGCTGTTCGGCGTTCTCGGCGTGTTGTTGTGGCGCTTCAAAAGTCCGGCGGCGGCTATCACCTTGTTGCTCGTATCCATCATGCGGCTGTTCGTGACCCTGGCGCAGACACTGGACACCGGCGAAGTCAACTGGCCTTTCGTGGTCACCACCGCGATCGCGATTTTCGCGAGCATTCGCGCGGCCGAGGCGACACTGAAGCTGATCGGGCGCTTCGCGGGAAAAAGCAGGACTGAGTAAGAGCAAGAACAGGACTGAGGACTGAGTAAGGGCAAGGACTGAGTAAGAACAGATACAAGGCCGGACACTCGCGCTCGTTGTCACGTTCTTGCTCTTACTCAGTCCTCAGTCCTGTTTCTCCCCCTCACCCCTCATCCCTCGCTCCTCGCCCCTCGTCCCTCGCCCTCCAGGGCGCTACGACCGATTGACCAGGAAGATCCCCGTGCCGACCATGGCCAGTGCGGCGAGGAAAGCCGGCCGAAGCGGTTCCGACAGCACGGCCGCGCCCATCGTCACCCCGAACAATGGGGTCAGAAAGCCGAACACCGCCAG
>CBDDRM010000059.1:0-2605 GCA_965233135.1 uncultured bacterium
GCATCGGCAAGTTCGTCGACTGGTATCGCTGGTACTATCGGGGCGAATTGTCGAAATGAATGCCACTTACTGGCGAAGTGCCGCTGGGGCTGATCGCCGATCATGAATGTTTCCGCGGTGGTCATCGCCAAGGATGAGGAAAAGGCGATCGGTGCCTGCCTGGATTCGCTGGCCTGGTGTTCGGAAATCATTCTTATCGATTCGGGAAGTGCGGATAGTACCCGCGAGATCGCGGCTGCGCGGGGAGCCCGTGTGATCGAGCATGCCTGGCAGGGATTCGGCCGGCAAAAGGACTTTGCCGTGAGCCAGGCCACGCACGACTGGGTGTTGTGCATCGATGCGGACGAGATCGTTGGCGCCGAGCTGCGGGCAAGCATCGAGCGTACACTGACCCGGCCCGCGTTCCGGGCCTATGAAATGGCTCGTTGCAATCGCTTTATGGGAGCCTGGCTGCGCCATGGAGAAGGTTATCCGGACTGGATTTTGCGTTTGTTCGACCGCCGGGTTGCGCGTTGGTCCGACGATCCGGTGCACGAAAAGGTCGTCACGGATGAACGGATCGGGCGCCTCGAGGGCGATTTGCTGCATGAATCAGCGGAAACCCTGCACTCCTACCTCGAAAAGCAAAACCTTTATACGACTCTGCAGGCGCAACTGCTGTATCGAAGCGGCAAGCGCGCGAGCGCCGGCAAACTGGTGCTCTCGCCGTTGTTCCGCTTTATGAAGTTCTATGTGCTACGACGCGGATTCATGGACGGATTGCCCGGACTGGTGCACGTGGCGATCGGGTGTTTCAACAGCTTCTCGAGAACCGCCAAACTCGCCGCGCTATGGCGCGAGGCGCAGCGACCCCCGTCCCGCTGAATGCGGGATCGTCGCTTCAGTTTGTGCTTGTGCGGCGGCTATAATCCGCCGTTAACCCGCGAGCGCCTGCCGCGACCTGGAGCCCTGTGAGTTCGTCCGACATATTCCGTCCGCCAGACGCCATCGCGCTCGAGCAGATCCACCGCGTTCTGGTGATCAAATTGCGCAATCTAGGCGACGTCCTGCTCTCCGCGCCGGTAATCTCGGCGCTGAAATCGCAGGCGCCCCACCTCGAGATCGACGCACTGGTCTATGCCGACACGGCGGAAATGCTGCGAGACCATCCGGATCTCGCACAGTTGCATGTCGTCGAACGTGACTGGAAGCGCCTGAACGTGTGGCAGCGTTACCGCCGGGAAGCGCAGTTGCTTTCCAGCCTGCGGGGGCGCCGATACGACCTGATCGTGCACCTCACCGAACATGTGCGCGGCGTCTGGCTGGCCAGATTGCTTCGCCCACGATTTTCCGTGGCGCCGGACCTGCGTGCGCACCGATATTACCGCAAGAGTTTTACGCATCGCTATCCGGTGATCGGCGGTAACCGGCGCCATACGGTCGAGATCAACCTCGATGCAATCCGGCGCATCGGCGTCTATCCCGAAATGCAACGGCGTCGACTGGTGTTCGCCGTGAACGAACCCGCTCGTGAGAAAGTCGAACAGGCGCTGGCGAAATGCAATCTGATCAAGCGGTCGTTCGTGTTGATCCACCCTGGATCGCGCTGGTTCTTCAAGTGCTGGCCACCGGAGCGCATGGCCGCACTATGCAATGCACTGGTCAGCGATGGGCTGCCGGTCGCTTTGGTCAGCGGACCGGATTCCGTGGAGCAGCGGCTGTTGGCCGAAGTCACAAGCCGGCTCAACCGCCCTGTGCCAAGCTTTGCCGGCACATTTTCCCTTAAAGAACTGGGCGCGCTGATAGCATCCGCCCGCCTGTACGTGGGCATGGATTCGGCGCCAATGCATATCGCCGCCGCGATGGGTACCCCGACGGTGGCGTTGTTCGGTCCCAGCGGGGATATCGAGTGGGGCCCATGGCAAGTGCCCCATCGGATCGTGACGTCGTCGCATCCCTGCCGTCCATGCGGACGCGATGGTTGCGGGGGCGGAAAACGCAGCGAATGCCTGGAAGTCATCGAGCCGGCCGAAGTCCTGGCGGCAGTGCGCGCGCTGCTCAAGGACATCGCTTGATCGTGCCGAAGATTGCGCTGATCCGACAGAAATACAATCCGGCCGGCGGTGCAGAGCGCTTTGTCAGTCGCGCCATGCACGAACTGGCACAACAAGGTGCCGCGGTCACTTTGATTACCCGGCAATGGGACCGTGCCGCGGGCCAGCAGGTCGTCGCGCTCTCCCCCTGGTATCTGGGCAGCACGTGGCGCGACTGGAGCTTTGCCCGGGCGGTTTGCAAGCATGTGCGCGAAACGCCTTACGATCTGGTTCAGTCCCACGAACGGCTCGCATGTTGTGATCTATTTCGCGCCGGCGATGGCGTGCATCGCGAATGGCTCGTGCAGCGCGGGCGCACCCGCAGTGCGTTGCACCGCCTGGCCATGTATTGCAATCCACATCACGGCTATGTGTTGAGGGCCGAGCGGCGTATGTTCGAAAGTCCGCGGCTGCGCGCCGTGATCTGCAATTCCCGAATGGTCAGGGATGAAATAGTGCGCCATTACGCCATTTCGCCGGACAAGCTGGAGATCATCTATAACGGCGTCGATCTGGAGGAATTCCATCCTGGT
>CBDDRM010000060.1:0-19191 GCA_965233135.1 uncultured bacterium
GATGTCTACGAAGACCAGTTCGTGCGCAAGATCGCGCACTTGATCTACGTGCCGAATACCGAATGCATGCTGGCGCGGCAGCGGGTTAAGGGCACGTGACGGACGTGACGACGTGACGGCGTGACGGCCCTTCTGGCCTACGGCACTTTCCCCAGTTCCGAACGCAGGTCGCGCAGATGCGCTACGGTTTCCGCGTCCCTGGTGCGCTTGAGTGCTTCGTCGATTTTCGCGTAGAGATGCGACACGCCGGAACGCAGTGCCGCGCGAAACTCGCTGGGCCGCCCGCGCTCGCGGCGATATTCCCGCGCGACGTCGGCGAGCGGTGACGACAAGCTTCGCTTCATGAGGAAGGCGTTTCGGCTGGCATGCACCGAGCCGTCATCCAGTAACTGTCTCATGTCGATGGCGGTGGAACTTCCCTGTGGATCGTTCGTGGTGCCGGTTGCAACCAGCAGCAAGGTCACGTAATTGCGCTGCAGTTCGCGCCGATAAAGTTCGATCAAGGGGTTTTTTGCTTCGAGCTCACGAAAAAGCCCGTCGTTCAGGTCGACCAGCAAGTCCATGCCCAGATAGCTTTTGCCCTGGGGCTGCGCCTTCCGGGCCTCGGCCATACGCTGGAAAACATCCGAATCCAGAATCTGGCGCAGGAGTTGCACGTTCGCGCCATGCAAAATATCGGCCCCTCCCGCTGGCGCAATACGCAGCAGAACATCCGGATCGAGCAACGCGCGCGGGGCGGTCCATGCCTTGTCGAGCAGAAATTTCACCGCAGCGCGCTGGCGCGAGGGGGCGACCGGCTTGAACGGCACGGTCCCGCGCCCGGCCTGATAGCGCGTTTCCTCGACGCCCCCGACGATTTTCGCCACTGCAGACAGTTCGCGATATCGTTGCAACATCAATGCCTGGTACATGTCGCGCAGCCGGTTATAGTCGCCGCCGCGCCTGGTCGTTGCCGGAACAAGCAAGGGCATCACCCGGTCGATATTGCGCAGGCCCATCTCGGCCGCCTCGATCGGATCGGCGCCCACTACGTTGGTGTTGACATTGGGATCGAGCGTGGCGAAGTCGTCTTCACCGCCAAAGCGCAGCATGGGCTCGTCGATCTGCTTTGCTGCCAGTTCGTCCAGGTACGGCCATTCGTCATCGCAACTCAGATCCCGGCCGAATGGGCGGTAACCCCATTCGATGGCGAAGTAGTCGTAAGGGCCGAACTTGGGCAACAGATACGCTCCGTCGCCGGGTTGGGCAACGTAGTTCAGGCGTGCATAGTCCATGATCGATGCCGAGGTGCCCCATTTGCGCGTCCACTCCGGATTGCGCAGCTGTGCTACGGAATAGGCGGAATGTCCCTTGAAATTGTGCCGCAAGCCGAGCGCGTGGCCGATCTCGTGCGCCACGACGTAGCGCAGCATCGCGCCGATGACATCGTCCGGCAGCGGCAGTTTCTGCGCTTTCGGGTCGAGCGGCGACACCTGCGTGAAATACCACGTCTCCACCAGACGCAGTACATCGTGCCAAAAGATCGCGTGCGATGAAATGACTTCGCCGCTGCGCGGATCGACGACGGCCGGTCCCATCGCGTTCTGACGCCCGCTCGGCGTCCAGCGGATCACATTGAAGCGAACGTCCTCCGGATCCCAGTTGGGGTCTTCGGCCGGCGTGGGGGCGTCGCGGGCGCTGATGGCATTGCTGAAGCCGGCGTACTCGAACGGCGTGCGCCAATCCTCGATGCCTTGCTTGATGTACGGACGCCACTTCTCCGGCACTTCGTTGCTGATGTAGAAAATGATCGGCATGACCGGGTCCGACATCGCGTCGCCGGGCGTCTTCTTTTCCAGACGGTAGCGCTGGATAAAGGCGCGCCGCACCTTTCCATGATCATTGGTGCCGTAGTCATCGAAGGGCACCGCGAAGTAGCCGATGCGATCGTCCGCATAGCGCGGCTCCATTGGCTTTTCGGGCAACAGCAGCCAGCTCGTATGAAAAATGAATCCCAGGGTGGACGGTACGCGGTCGGCCTCATCGTCCACCCGCTTGCGCAGTTCCTCCGCAGAAGGCACCCAGGTCTGCTGGAAGCGCACATCGACATTCAGCGGAAAAGCCTTGACGCTTTCAATGAACGAGCGCTTCGCATCGATGGAGTTCATGCGGAAATATTGCATGAACTCCAGGGCGAACCCGTCCGGCACTTCGCTGACGAACAGCGCCGTGATATCGATGACCGGCGCATTGTCCGGCCCCTCCATGATGATCTCGAAAGCCTTGATCACCGTGCGCAGCGAAGCCGATTCGACGCCTCGCTGCAGGTTCGACATGTCCTGCGCCCACATCTCGTAGCGGACGTTCTCGAGGTAAAGCTTGTTGCCGCGGCGCACCCAGCGCACGACGCGGTTATCGACCACCGAGCCGGGCGCGACGAAGTCGCTGCCTGTGGACAGCGCGGCAAATTCCGTATTAAGCAGCATGTCCCGGTTCAGCATCGCCGCCGGGATCTCGAACATCACGTGGTCGCAGATGACGTGGACTTTGAACATCCCACTGAGCGTCTCGACCTTCTGATCCATCCCGGCCGGACACGATGCAACCATTGCCGCGGTCATGGCGAGAACCGGCTGACAGAAAACCGTCCCCAGCAACACCGAAACCAGCAATACAGCCCTGCGTATGCCCATGAGACCCCCGAGATCGCCGACAGACTACGCCTCTGGTACCCTCGCCCGCCGTGGGAGCGTTAGCCGTTCACGACTCATGGTGAGTTTGTTTGCAGGTTTCGACCGCACCCGCAGCGATTCGGTCAATTATACGACCGCGCAAGCGGTGTGGATGCCGGGCGCCGGAGCGTACGACGGATGTGGTGCGCAGGTCAGGGAGTGTGGGATCCGTCCGCTGTATCGTCGTCACATTTGCCATGCCATCCCATGACCAGTGCACGGCGCGACGCATTGATTCGCGACAGATATCGATTCTGGATGTCGTAGGCCTCGAACTCTTCGGATATCCGCCGCGTGCAGAACTTGCCGACGACCTGGAACTTGCCGGTGGTTTTCTGCAGATGATGCACCAGCTCATGCAGCAGGATCGAGCGGTCGAAGGCATCGTTCACCACATCCAGCGATTCGTCGATCACTACGCCGGAATCCGGATGGTAATAGGCCTTGATGCTGCACGGCCGGCTGTTGCATAGCCGGCGCTGGATTTCGGCTTTAGGCACGGCCTCGATCGCGGGCAGAACCTCGGGGCTCGGATAACCGGATACGAGCTTGATGACGGCGAACAGTTCGACCATGAGGGAAAGCAATGCGGATTGATCCATGCTGACTCCTTCGACCCTCCCCACGCAACTCTAACGCGGCAGGGCCTGCATCTCAATCATGTACTCAGTCGTCGCAGCGCGCCCGCCAGGCATTGACATTGACGCGGTGGCGGTCATGCACGGCTTCAAGATAGCGATTCTGGATGTCGTAAGCCTGACGCTCCGCTGCAAACCAGCGGTCGCACTCCGAGGGAATTTTCTGAAACGTGCCGCTGACACGCTGCATGTGATGCACGAGTTCGTGCAACAGCACAGACCTGGCGAACTCGTCGTTCTGCAGGTCGAAGGCTTCATCGATATAGATGCCTTCGCCCGGACGGTAGAACGCCTGCGCGCTGCACGTCCCCTGGCAGAAACGTTGTTGAATCTCGGCAAGAGGCGCCTGATGAATTTCAGGCAGATCGTTGGTGGTCGGGTATCCCGACAACGAGTGAATCGATGCGAGTAACTGCAATGCCAGCGATGCGAGAGAAACGGAGCCCATGATCTTGCCTCTGGCCGGCATTCCCCCCCGACCTGCCGGCCGGTGAAATAATCTTCTTGATGCAGTAGTCAGCAATATCCGGGCCACGGGCAAATATGGCCTTTGCATACCTAGTATCAGTGGAGATGGGTAATCAAACGCCTGGCGCGCACGAAAATGGTGCGGTGGTGTAGACAAAAGACCTATAGTGTATCGGTAAATTTTACCGATTCGATCAATTCACCCACCTCAGCGGTGCTCTACTACCGTTCAGGCGCCAGCCAACGGATGTGGTGTGCCCCCTCACCCCGCGGGGACAGTAGCGGTTGCAGCCACTTCATCATCGATTGCGCCTCGGCCTCGAAGCCAAACGGCGGGTTCACCACCAGCATGCCGCATCCGCGCATGGAGTCGCTGAATCCTTCGGGAAGCACGGAAAGCTCCAGTTGCAGGATCTTGCTGATTCCGGTTTGGGCAATGCCGCGCTCGAACGCACGCATGGCAAGCGGTTCCATGAGCGGATACCACAGCGCATAGACGCCGGTTGCGAAGCGCCTGTGGGCCTCGGTCAGACCCTGCGTCAGGCGATCGAACTCACGCGCCCGATCGAATGAAGAATCTATGAAGATCAATCCGCGCCTTTCTTTAGGAGGCAGGAAGGCTTTCAGCGCGTGATAGCCGTCCAGCAGGTGCACCGTGGTCTGTCGGTCGCCACGGAACAGGCTGCCCAGGGTTTCGCAGTCCTTTTTGTTGAGTTCGACCAGGACCAAGCGATCGCCGGGCCGAAGCAGCCTGCGCACGACTCGCGGCGAGCCGGGATAGAAGCGCAATGCATCCCCGGCGTTTTCTCCCCGGATAGCCTCGAAATACGGCTTGAAAGCGACCGGCACGTCCTGGCGCCCCCAGATCTGCGCAATACCATCCCTGAATTCCGCGTTCTTGAGCGCCCATTCGTGGGTCAGGTCATAGCGGCCGATTCCGGCGTGCGTGTCCAGCACGAAAAATGGCGCGTCCTTCTTTTCGAGGCCGAGCACGAGGCGGCACAGCAGGGAATGCTTGAACACATCCGCAAAATTGCCGGCGTGAAAAAGATGTCGATAGGCGAGCATGTATCGATCAATTCAGCCATTGGAAAGAAACGCGATGCCATGCAAGCCCGGCGAAACTTCGCGGGCGCAAGCGGCAGGCTTTGGGCATTGTGAATCTCATGGGATAATCCTTGGGTCCACAGAACTCAACGCAGGAACTTGTCATGGCCGCCGAGAATACACCCGAACTCAAGATGGACCCCGCGAACTTGTATCGCGAGGAAATTTTCACCGATCGCAAGATCGGCACCATTCGCGTGATGACGCCGGTCAAGAGCGACAGCTCAGTCGATGCCGCGCGCAAGGTGATCTATGTCGGTGAGACACAACTCATGACGCCGGTGGGTGCGCTGCCTCTCGCGTTCGAGATCGAGGCGAGTTCGCTCGGCCAGGCGTCGGAGAAATTCGCCGAAGTTGCGGCCGGCGCCGTCGAGCGCGCGGTCAAGGAATTGCAGGAAATGCGTCGCCAGCAAAGCTCCTCGATCGTGATTCCGGAAGGCATCCCGCCCGGACTGGGCGGCATGGGTGGGCCGGGCGGGGGCAAGATCAAACTGCCCTGATCGCTCCGGTCGAGCCGCCATCGAGCGACTCGCCACGACTGAAATCCGGCTATTAGAGGCGCTCCCGCGCTTTGGCGACAATGGCATCGAAGATCTTCTGTTGCAGCGGATCCGTTGCCGCGGTGAGTTCGGGATGCCATTGCACGGCGATGAGCCACGGATGGTCCGGCATCTCGATGGCCTCGATGGTGCCATCCGGCGCGTGGCCGACCGCTTCCAGGCCCGGCGCAACGCCACGTAATGCCTGGTGATGCCAGGATGTCACGTGCAACTCCTCCAGTCCCAGGATGGCCGCGAGGCGCGATGAGCGCTTGAGCTGCACGCTGTGACGCACTGCTTCGCGCGGTGGCGCGCGATGCGGCACGCTTTCGCCGAATTCGTCCGGAATGTGTTCGATCAACGCGCCGCCCCGTATCACGTTCAGCATTTGCGCGCCGCGGCAGATGCCCAGGGTTGGCAGCCCCGAATCCATGGCTCGCTGCCCCATCTCCATTTCGAATGCATCGCGCTCGGGATCGATGCCATAGTTGGTTTCATGGCGCTTGCCGCGGTAGCGATCGGGATCGATGTCTCCCCCGCCCGTCAGGATCAGTGCATCGAGCACCTGCAGGGGGGAATCCCAGCGTTGCTCCCCGGGGGTAATCAGCATGGGCACCCCGCCCGCGCGGCGCACGGCGTCGAGATACTCGGCGGGCAGCGAATAACGGTTGTCGACGCTGCGGCCGTAAGTGGTCAGCCCGATAAGCGGATGAAGGCGTCGCGTTGCCATACGAACTCACGATGGGATCATGGTGCCGGCCATTCTAACGCCCAATTTTCGATATGACGCGTGGTTGCCCCTGCCGCGCTATTAAACGATACTGGGTGCCGACTAACCGGGGCTAGCTTACCCCGTCGTCATGAATCGCCGTTGTGCCTCGCGTACCGGCATCGCGCCGGAAAATAACAGGCATGTGCCGCTGGGTGCTTTTTGAATCGGATCTTTTCAGGAGGAATCACGATGGAAAAAAGAAAAGTCGGCAGCGTCGAATATCATGAAGCGGGCGCGGAATATTTCGCCAAACGCCAGTTGCGCAAACACGCCCGGGTCTGGTCGCTTTGGGCGCTGGGCGTCGGCGCCGTCATTTCGGGGCATTTTTCCGGCTGGAACTTCGGCCTCGGCGCGGGCGGCTTCGGCGGGCTGTTTTTTGCCGCGATCATCATTGGCGTCATGTATGTTTGTCTGTGTTTCTGCCTGGCGGAGATGTCGCCGGCTTTGCCACACACCGGCGCCGCCTACTCTTTCGCGCGCAGCGCAATGGGGCCATGGGGCGGATTCGTCACCGGCCTCGCGGAGAACATCGAGTACATCCTCACACCCGCCGTTATCGTGTTCTTCATAAGCGCGTACCTGGGCAGCATTTTTGGCACGCCGGCAGGCTTTCAGCCCGTCTGGTGGATTGCCATGTACGTCGTGTTCGTCGGCCTCAACGTATTCGGCGTCGAGCTGTCGTTTCGCGTATCGGTGCTGGTGACCCTGCTGGCGCTTGGCGTGCTGGCCATTTTCTGGGGAAGCGCCCTCGTCTCCGGCCAGGTCGATTTCTCACGCTGGGCACTCAACATCGGCGTTGGCGACGATGGCAAGCTCATGGAACTTGCGGAAGGCGGAGGGCCGTTCCTGCCCCTGGGCGTCAAAGGCATTCTGGCCGCCATGCCGTTCGCCGTGTGGCTTTATCTCGCCATCGAGCAACTGCCGCTGGCAGCCGAAGAGTCCCACGACCCCAAGAAGGACATGCCCCGGGGTCTTATGCTGGGCATCGCAACGCTGGTGTTCTCGGCGTTCATGATCATGTTCCTGAATTCGAGCATTCCCGTGCAATCAGCGGACGGCAGTGCCCACGGCGCATTCCATCTGGGCAGCTCGGGTGAACCGCTGCTCGACGGTTTCCGCGCCCTCTACGGAACGGAGGCCGCGAACATTCTTTCTCTGTGCGCGGTAATCGGGCTGATCGCAAGCTTTCACACCATTATTTATGCATTCGGCCGGCAGATTTATTCGCTTTCGCGCGCGGGCTACGTGCCGCACTGGCTTTCCGTGACGCACGGCACGCACAAGGTGCCGCATGTCGCGCTGGTCGCCGGCGCCGTGCTTGGATTCGCGGTCATGATGACCGTCTACCTGGTCAAGGGCGAGGCCGCCGGCGCTTTCATCGGCGCGCAATTGCTCAACATGGCGGTGTTCGGTGCAATGATTTCGTACGCCCTGCAGGCGCTTTCCTTCATTCTGCTGCGGCGTAACTTGCCCAACATTGCACGGCCCTACCGCAGCCCGGTGGGGGAGGCAGGCGCCTATATCACGATCGTCATCGCGCTGGTCACGTTGTACATGCAATTCCAGGATCCGGCCTACCGCGGCGGCATGATCGGCGTGGCCATCTGGTATGCAGCAGGCATCGTTTATTTCGCGATCTACGGCCGCAAAACGCTGGTGTACTCGCCCGAGGAGGATTTCGCGGTCAAGGCGCGCATGGCTGCGGGCCTGGACAAGGCCTGATCGAACGGCTCCGGCGCTTTCACCGCGGCAGACGCGTCGCCCGCCTTCGCTACTGGCGGGCGGTGCGGTTGCGCCTTTCGCGCAGACGCGCTTCAATGCACGCTCCAGCGCAAATCCCGGACCGAGTCATGAAACCAGAAGACGTCAGAACCGTCGCCGACGCCAAGAAAATAGTCAACGAGCGCAAGCTCACGCATATCAAGGTCGGAGTCTTCGATATCGACGGCGTGCTGCGCGGCAAGTACATGTCGCGCGATAAATTCTTCAGTTCGCTCGACAAGGGCTTTGGTTTCTGCGACGTCGTGCTGGGCTGGGACTCGAATGACCAGCTCTACGACAATACCGAGTTCACGGGCTGGCACACGGGCTACCCGGATGCGCAGGTAAGAGTACTGCCCGACACCTGCCGCGACATCCCTTTTGAACCGGGCATGCTGTTCTTCCTGGCCGAATTCGACGACGCCGCAAAAGCGCCGTGTCCGCGCGGCGTGCTCAGACGCGTACTCGACAAGGCCCGCAAAATGGGCTTCGAGGCGTATGCCGGATTCGAATACGAATACTTCGTCTTCGACGAGACACCCGACACGGTACGCGCCAAGCGCTACCGCGATCTCAAGCCCATGGCCCCGGGCTATTTCGGCTATTCGGTCATCCGCAATTCGGTGCATTCGGACTATTACCTCGAAACCCTGGATCTATGCGAAAAAATGCGCTTTCCGCTGGAAGCACTGCACGAGGAAACCGGTCCAGGCGTGCTCGAAGCGGCCATAGCGGTCGATGAGGGGCTCGCCGCCGCCGACAAGGCAGGGTTGTTCAAGACCTTCATCAAGGTGCATGCGCAGCGCCGCGGTCGCATGGCGACATTCATGGCCAAATGGAACGCCGGATTGCCGGGACAAAGCGGCCACATTCATGTGTCGCTGAGGGACAAAGACGGAAAGGCGGTGTTTTACGACGCCAAGGATCGCCTGCACATGAGCAAACTGATGCAGCATTTCGTGGCCGGTCAGCAGGCCTTGATGCCCGAGTTTCTCGGTATGGTCGCGAATACAGTCAACGCCTATACCCGCATGGTGCCCGGGTACTGGGCGCCGACTCATGCCACCTGGGGGGCGGAGAACCGTACCTGTGCATTACGCGTGATTCCCGGATCGGAGAAAAGCCAGCGCGTGGAGTACCGCATCTCGGCCGCCGATTGCAATCCCTACCTTGGACTGGCGGTGGCGCTCGCGTCAGGCTTATGGGGCATCGAACACAAGTTACCGTTGGGAAAACCGGTCAGCGGCAACGCCTACGACCAGAAGCCACCCGCCCGTGGCGCGCTGCCCACCACGCTTTGGGACGCCGCGCAGCGGCTCAAAGCATCCAAGGCGGCCCGCGAGAGTTTCGGCGATGCGTTCGTGGAGCACTTCGCCGCCACCCGCGAGTGGGAAGAGCGCCAGTTCCGCAAGAGCGTCACCGACTGGGAACTCGAACGCTATTTTGAGATCATTTGAAGGCCGGCAAATGCCGTGACGACGTGACGCGTGCGACGTGACGACGTGACGTGAATGACGTGAGTCGTGAATTGCCGTGCCCCGGAAAGATTAACGCTTTAACGCAATCCCTAGCCCCTAACCCCTAGTCCCCGCCCCTCGCCCCTCGTCCCCCGCCCCTGACCCCACCCCCATGCCTGGCATTCAAAAAACTATCTCCCCGGTCGACGGGCGCGTGTATGTCGAGCGGCCGTATGCGACGGATTCCCAGATTCAGCAGGCACTGGAACTCGCGCGGACGGCACAGGCGAAATGGCAGCAAGTCCCTCTTTCGCAGAGGGCCGCGGTGCTCGGAAAATTCATCGACGCGTTTGTCGCGCGCAAGCAGCCCATCGCCGAGGAGATTTCCTGGCAGATGGGCCGGCCGCTGGCGCAGTCGCCGGGAGAAGTGCGCGGTTTCGAGGAGCGGGCGCGCCACATGGTGTCGATCGCTGCGGATTCGCTGGCAGACATCGACGCGGCGCCCAAAGAAGGATTCCGCCGGTTCATCCGCCGCATGCCGCTCGGTGTCGTGCTGGTTCTGGCGCCGTGGAATTATCCGTATTTGACGTCGGTAAACTCGGTGGTCCCCGCGATCATGGCCGGCAATGCGGTGATCCTGAAGCACTCGAGTCAGACGCCGCTGTGCGCGGAGCGCTATGCGGAGTGTTTTCGCGAGGCGGGATTGCCTGAAGGCGTTTTCCAGTTCGTGCATTGCACGCATGATCAGACCTCGCGCATGGTCGCTTCGCCGCTGATAGATTTCGTCGCGTTCACCGGGTCCGTGCCTGGCGGTCACGCCGTGCAGCAAGCCGCTGCGCAGCGCTTCGTCGGCATCGGTCTGGAACTTGGCGGCAAAGACCCCGCTTATGTGCGCGCCGATGCGAATCTTGCGCATGCCATCGAGAATCTGGTGGACGGCGCCTATTTCAATTCCGGCCAGTCGTGTTGTGCCATCGAGCGCATTTATGCGCATGAGCGCGTCTACGAAGAATTTGTCGAGGGATTCGTCGCATTGACCAGACAATACAAGCTGGGCAACCCGCTCGATCCTGCCACCAGTCTCGGACCCATGGTACGCGCACGTGCCGCCGAATTCGCGCGCGGCCAGGTGCAGGATGCCATTCGCGAGGGCGCACAGTCCCTGGTCGATGCGAAGCACTTTCCAGCGGACCGGGAAGACACGCCCTACATGGCGCCGCAGGTGCTGGTTAACGTGAAGCATTCCATGCGCCTCATGCATGAGGAAAGTTTCGCCCCGGTCATCGGTATCATGAAGGTCGGCAGCGACGAGGAGGCGATCGAGTTGATGAACGACAGCGAATACGGTTTGACGGCCGCCATCTGGACCGCTGACCCCGATGCGGCCATTACAATCGGCGAGCGCGTGCAAACCGGCACGTGGTTCATGAATCGCTGCGATTATCTCGATCCCGCGCTGGCGTGGACCGGGGTCAAGGATTCGGGCCGCGGCTGCACGTTATCCAGCATCGGTTACGAGCAGCTCACCCGGCCGAAGTCGTATCATCTGCGGCTCAAGACCTAAATCAGGAATAAAGAGGGAACAGACAAGTTGAAAGGTTGAAAAGCCGAGGGACGCCGCGAGCGCACCGCTCATTTCCTTTCCTCCAAAGTTAAAATGGATCCAAAATCCCTGACCCGTAACTGGAATTACCCGACGTCGATCCGCTTCGGCGTGGGCCGCATCGGCGAACTGCCCGCCGTGTGCGGAGAGCTCGCGATCAAGCGTCCGCTATTGATCACCGATCCCGGATTGCGCGCGTTGCCAATGGTCGAGAAAGTGGTCGCATCGCTGCGTGAAGCCGGCCTCGGCGATGCCGTTTTTTCGGACATCCGCGCCAATCCTGTGGGAAAGAATATCGACGACGGCGTCGCTTTCTACCGCAAGAGCGGCTGCGACGGCGTGATAGCAATGGGCGGCGGCAGCGCACTGGACGTGGGCAAGACAGTCGCGCTGATGGTCGGTCAGAAACGCCCGTTATGGGATTTCGAAGATCGCGAGGACTGGTACACGCGCGTCAACGTGGCCGGCATGGCGCCGATCATCGCCGTGCCCACCACGGCGGGGACAGGTTCCGAAGTTGGCCGCGCGTCAGTGATTCTCGACGAGAGTGCGCACGTCAAGAAGATCATCTTCCATCCGAAAATGCAG
Organism: uncultured bacterium; assembly: GCA_965233135.1. GTDB lineage: Bacteria > Pseudomonadota > Gammaproteobacteria > Burkholderiales > JACQAP01 > JACQAP01. Next base: position 11,645 of record CBDDRM010000060.1, read on the forward strand.
CCGGCTGTCGTGATTTCGGATCCCGAACTCAGCATCGGGCTGCCGGCCCGGATTACGGCCGCGACGGGCATGGACGCGCTGGCGCACTGCCTGGAAGCTTACTGCGCGCCTGGTTTTCACCCGATGGCCGATGGCATAGCGCTGGAAGGCATGCGTCTCATCAAGGAGTGGCTGCCGGTTGCGGTCAAGGATGGAAAAAATGTGGTCGCCCGCGCGCATATGCTGGCGGCAGCGAGCATGGGCGCGACGGCGTTTCAGAAGGGCCTGGGCGCCATTCACTCCTTGTCTCACCCCGTGGGGGCGGTCTACAACGCGCATCATGGTGAAACCAATGGTGTGGTCATGCCCTACGTTCTGCTGTTCAATCGCCGCGCCATCGAGGACAAACTCACGCGCCTGGCCCGCTACCTCGACTTGCCGAACCCCGGATTTCAGGCCGTGCTCGACTGGGTGCTCGCCTTGCGCCGGGAGCTCGGCATCGCCCACACGCTGGCCGAACTCGGTGTGAAGGAAAGCGATCTCGACATGCTGACCCCCATGGCCGTGGACGACCCATCGACGGGAGGCAACCCGCGGCAGGCCGGTCACGCCGAGATGCGCGAAATGTTCACCCGGGCAATCCGCGGAGACCTGAGTTGACGGCGAAAACCTGCTGCAGACTGAACTTCCTATGACTGGACCGTCATGAAAGCGCGGCAGTCATGATTCAGGATCCGCGTTTCCCGAATTTGTTCATCCTCGATCACCCACTGATCCAGCACAAGCTCACCCACATGCGCGACAAGCACACCTCTACGCGCACATTCCGGGAGTTGTTGCGCGAAATAACCTTGCTCATGGGCTACGACGTGACGCGCAATCTTCCGATCGCGCGGCGCACTATCGAAACGCCGATGAGCCGCATGGAGGCTCCGGTCATCGCCGGCAAGAAACTCGCGATCGTGCCGGTGTTGCGCGCGGGCATCGGCATGGCAGACGGCTTGCTCGAGCTGATCCCGTCCGCGCGCGTGGGCCACATCGGACTGTACCGCGACGCAAGCCACCGGCCCGTCGAGTACGTGGTGCGCCTGCCCGAGATCGAAGGCCGCGACTTCATTCTGTGCGATCCGATGGTGGGCACCGGCTACTCCGCGGCACATGCGGTGCAGGTGCTCAAGTCGCGCGGCGTGTCGGCCAGGAATATTCGCTTCCTTGCCCTGGTCGCTTCACCGGAAGGCGTGCAGGTATTTCAGGACCACCATGCGGACGTGCCTATGTTCCTGGCTGCCCTCGATGAGCGTCTCGACGAACATGCCTACATCGTTCCGGGGCTCGGTGATGCGGGCGACCGGCTTTACGGCACGAAAAACTAGAAAGGCCGTGACGGCGTGAAAAGGGCCGCGACGACGTGACGACGTGATAAGAGCCGTGACGATCGTGACGATAAGAGCCGTGACGGTCGTGACGGTCGTGACGGCGTGACGACGTGACGACGTAACTGCATTGCAAATTCAGGAAGATTCTAGTACGACGTCACGATCGTGCCGTCGTCACGGCTCTTTACGTCGTCACGACCGTTACGATCGTCACGTCGTTATGGGCGTTAGCCCGGTATCCCGCGATCGCGGGGCACGGCCTTACTCTCCATACGTCAGCGTGCGCGCCTTACCCCAGAACACGCGATAGGAGAACAGCGTGTAGCCGATGATCATCGGCAATACGATGCAAGTCCCCACGAAAACGAACATCAGCGATTCTCTTGCCGCGGCCGCCTGCCACAGAGTCATGCGATCCACCACGAGATAGGGAAACAGGCTGTATGCAAGGCCGGCAAACGCGAACACGAATATCCAGACGGACAGGACGAAAGGCATCCACTCGCGCGTTGAAGTGCCGCGCTGCAAGTTCTTGAGCGATACCAGGATGCCGGCAAAGGCCGCCGCGGTCAGCAATGGCAGCGGAGAAAGCCATAACAGCCGCGGCCAGGAAAACCACTTTTCCATGATGCCGGCACTGGCGAACGGCGTGGCCAGGCTGATCGCAGCGACCCCCGCCGCGGCCAGTACCACGGTGCCGTATGCCCAACGCAAGGCGCGCCGATGCAACGGACCTTCGGTCTTGATCACAAGCCAGGTCGAACCGAGCAGCGCATACGCACCGGCCAGACCGGCACCGACAAGCAGTTCGAACGCGATGAACAGTGGCCCGCTCTGGAAACCGGTGATCACACCGGCGAGCATGGCGCCTTGTGCAAGCGCTGCGCCCAGAGAACCCACGAAGAACAAATGATTCCACATCCATTGATGCCAGCCGGACGCCTTGACCCGCAGTTCGAACGAAACGCCGCGCAGGATCAGTGAAATCAGCATGACCGCGACTTCCAGATAGAGCGACGACAGGATGACGCCATGCGCGTGTGGAAAGGCGACCAGCAGGATACCCACCCCGAGCACCAGCCATGTCTCATTGGCATCCCAGAAAGGCCCTATCGACGCCACCATCATGTCCTGCTCAGTCCGCGCCGCGAGCGGCAAAAGGATGCCGACGCCCAGATCGAAACCGTCAAGGACAACATAAGCGAGCATGGCCAGGGCCATCAGCACGGTAAAAATCAAAGGCAGATCGAGTTCCATGTTCAGAGCACCTGCGGACCAAGCGAACCCAGAGGAGGCTCTTCGCGCCCTTTGCCCTCCGCTTCCTTGCGCGCCAATTGAGTGAGGACGACCATGAAAGAGACCAGCAGCAAGGTGTACACCAGTGCATAGCCTGTCAAAGTGGTCGCAATGAATGGCGCAGGCACGTCCGAGGCAGCATCGGCAGTCAGCATGACGCCGTAAATCAGATATGGCTGACGGCCGATCTCGGTTGTCAGCCAACCGGCCAGCACGGCGATCCATCCGGAGAACGTCATGGCGGCAAAACCGCGCAGCAGCCAGCGCGGGAACTCACGCCGGCGCAGCATATACAGCAGCCCGATCCATGACAGGGCCAACATGAGCAGGCCGATTCCGACCATCACGCGAAACGACCAGAACACCTGCGCGACCGGCGGGTGCTTGTCGCCGAATTCAGCAAGCCCCTTGATCTCTCCGTCCCATTTATGGGTCAGGATGTAGCTCGCCCCGCCCGGCACGGCCAGGGCGTAGTCATTTGAGCGACTCTGCGCATTGGGCAGCGCGAACAACAGCAACGGTGCACCGCGCTGCGTTTCCCAGATGCCTTCGATTGCCGCGATTTTCGCTGGCTGGTGTTCGAGCGTATTGAGCCCATGCAGATCGCCGACGACGATCTGTACCGGGGCCAGCACCGCGGCAATGCCGATACCCAATCGCAGCATGCGCGAAGCCGGTTCGAACGTACGATGGCGCAACAGCTGGAAACCCGAGATACCCGCAATCAGAAAGGCCGCTGTGAGCCCCGAGGCGATCATCATGTGCGCCAGCCGGTATGGGAAGCTCGGATTGAAAATCACGGCCATCCAACTGGTCACATGCAACTGATCGTCGATGATCTGGAAGCCCTGCGGGGTCTGCATCCACGAATTGAGCGCGAGGATCCAGAACGCGGAAGCCGATGTGCCCACTGCAACGAGCACCGCCGACAGGGTATGCAGCCAGGCAGGCACGCGCTCGCGACCGAACAGCATGACGCCGAGGAACGTTGCTTCGAGAAAAAACGCCGTGAGCACTTCGTAGCCGAGCAATGGCCCGGCGATGTTGCCCGCCTTGCTCATGAACCCGGGCCAGTTGGTGCCGAATTGAAAACTCATCGTGATGCCGGACACGACGCCGAGTGCGAATGACAAGGCGAACACTTTCACCCATAGCCGGTATGCCGGCTTGCACCACGGAGCATCGGCAAACTCGATCCGTACCCGCAGGTACACGAGGATCCACGCAAGCGCGATGGTTATGCTGGGAAACAGTATGTGAAAACCGATGTTCAGTCCGAACTGGGCGCGCGCGAGAATAAGGGGATCCAGGGGCATGACATTCTTTGAGATGAGCAACTCGCTTGCCGTTTAAAACCATGCCAGCGTAACGGTTGGTCCCACCGGCACATACGCTGCTGCGACACGCGTCGTCACAGCAGGCGCAAGTGTAACGCGTATCGCCTGGCCGACCATCGACATGGTCTCCTTGCAGGTTTCACGCCTCGGGATCCAGCGGGCAGCTTGACTATATGCATAGTTGTATGCACACTCGATCGATGCGCAAACAAGGCGGAAAGCAAACGGGTTCTCATTCGGAGCGGCGGGATGCCGCATCCGATCCGCCTCGCAACCGCGAAGGGCAGCCTCGCGGCAAGACTCGCCTGACCATGTATCTGGACATGGCGGTAGTTGAATACTTTCGTTCGCGCGCCGGCGGCCGCGGATATCAGACCCTCATCAATGAAGCACTCAAACAGGCCATCGAGCAGGAGAAGCTGGAAGACGTGCTGCGCCGGGTGATCCGCGAAGAAGCGCGCCCCTATCTGCCTGGAAAGGGCAAGACTTGAGCATTGGCCGCGCGGCTTCCAGCGCACCGGTCTGCCGGATTGCCCTCTGATGATCGCCTATCGGGATGAACTGAAGGCAGTCGCCTTGCCTGCCGCCGTGCTGGCGCTTGTCGCCATCGCCGCATTGGTCGGTCACAAGCTGTCTTCGACTCTTGGCAATCTGGGGGTATTCGGGCCCTACGCGGTGCTTGCCATTGGCACGGCAATCGCCGTGTGGTTCAACCGCGGACGGGCTTTCATCGTACTTGTTTCCCTGCTGATCGCCTTTAGCGCATTCCGCATCGCGTTTACTTTCAGTACGGATGAATTTGCCGTGCGCGCAGTCATTACCGCCACGGCCATTTTCGTACCTGCCAACATTCTGCTCGTGCTGGCATTGCCTGAGCGCGGCATCGTGCATTTCCGTAATTACCGGTGGTTGCTGCTGGGATTGGTCGAAATACTGCTGACCGCCTGGGTGGCGACCGCTGGCCACACTTCGCTATCGGGAACTGCATGGCACGGAGCCCTCAATCACTGGTTGCTGCGTGCCGACCCTACCCCGTTGCTCGGCCGGGTGCTCATGGTCGCAGCGCTCGTCGTGGCCCTGGTGCGTTCGTGGCCGCAGTGCTCGCCCCTCGATGTCGGCATGGCCGGCGCAGTCATCGCCCTGTTCGTGGCTTGCACCTTGCATACACAACCCATGGTGTATGGCTTGTTTATTTTCGCAGCCGGCACGACCTTGTTGCTTGCGGTGCTGCAGGAATCGCATCGCATGGCATTTCGGGACGAATTGACCGGTCTGCCCAGCCGGCGCGCACTGCAGGAAAAACTGGTCGCGCTCGGGCCTGCCTATACCATCGCCATGGTCGATGTCGATCACTTCAAGAAATTCAACGACACATACGGCCACGATGTCGGCGACCAGGTGCTCAAACTGGTCGGGACGCGATTGGCGCAGATCGATGGCGGCGGCAAAGCATTTCGCTATGGCGGTGAAGAGTTCGCCGTGCTGTTTCCGGATCGAAAGGTTGAAGAAGCCATGCCGCACCTGGAGGCGCTGCGCCAGGGGATCGAGGACTACAAGATGGCCGTGCGCACCAACAAGCCCCGGCGCAGCGAGGCCCGCAACAGCGATGATCGCCGCACCAAAACCCAGTCCTCTCTCGCATGGAGTGTGACGGGCGCGCCGCCGATGCGCTCGAATCGACCGGAACAGTTGTCCGTCACCGTAAGCATCGGCGCGGCGCAGCGCACCGAATTGCTGCCGCACCCCGACGCCGTCATTCGCGCCGCCGACGAAGCGCTTTATCGCGCCAAGGGCGCAGGGCGTAACAGAGTCAGCATCTGAGAAACGGTGAGCGGTGAACGATTATGAGTGATCAGTGATCAGTGAACGGTGAACGGTGCTTGGTGATGCGCGATCAAGTGATTGCGGAACTTTAATCGCCCAATCTTCGAATCGTCACTTCACCCCGTACTTGGCGCGGTAATGCTGTCCCATGATCTTGCGATTCTGTCGGTTCAGTTGGGCGTTCGGTCGCGGGGTTCGTTTGCCTGCCGCGCCGGCCGGCTCAGCCGCTTTCGGTTTGGCGGGTTTGCTTTTCACGGTCTTCGTCCTGCAATTGCGCCCGCAACGATGTTTTCAATACCTTCCCATAATTGTTCTTCGGCAAGTCGGCAACGAAGCGATAGCTTTTAGGCCGCTTGAAGCGCGCGATATGCTCCAGGCAAAGCGCATCGAGTTCCTGCTCGCCCGCTCCGGCGCCGTCACGCAAGACCACGAACGCGATGACTTCTTCGCCCCAGTCCGGATGCGCCCGGCCCACCACTGAAACTTCGCTGACCGCGGGATGGCGCAGCAGAACCTCCTCGACCTCGCGCGGATAAATGTTGGAACCGCCACTGATGATCATGTCTTTCGACCGATCGCGCAATGTCAGGAAACCGTCTTCGTCGAAGGTTCCGACATCACCGGTATGCAGCCAGCCATTGCGCAAGGCTTCCCTGCTCGCCTGCGGATTACGCCAGTAACCTTGCATGACGGCATCGCCTCGCACCAGGATCTCGCCGGTTTCTCCCGCGGGCAGCGACCGGTCCTGCGCGTCGGCCACGCGCACTTCTACCGGTGGCTGGGCCACGCCGACCGAAGCCAGACGTTGTTCGTAACGCGGATGATCGCGATCGGCGATATGGAATTTCGACAGGGCCGTGATGGTCATGGGCGATTCGCCCTGTCCATAGATCTGCGCGAAACGCGGCCCCATGGTTTCCAGAGCGGCTTTGATGTCCTGCAGATACATCGGCCCGCCGCCATAAACGATCGTTTTCAAACCGTCCAGCGCAGGCGCGTGCGTGCGGGCGTGGCGCACGAGTCGGTGCACCATCGTAGGCGCGGCGAACATGGTCACCCCGCTCCAGCGCCGGCACAGCTGGAATATCTCCGGCGGATCGAAGTGTCCGCTTTCGGGAATGACCTGGTTCGCCCCGGCCAGCACGTGCGGGAAATTGTATTGGCCCGAACCGTGCGACATGGGTGCGGCGTGCAGTACGCAATCGCGCGGGCCGATGCTGTCGACGGCTGCAAAGTAGGAAAGCGACATGCTCAGCAGATTGCGATGCGAGATCATGACGCCCTTTGGCCGCCCGGTCGTCCCGCTCGTATAAAACAGCCAGGCTGCGTCGTCCGGCCGCGTCTCGGCCATGGGCACGCTGGGCTCGGCGCGGTACAACGCGCCGTACTCGGAAGAAGGCACTTCGATGAGGCGCGAAAGCGCCGGCAGATTGTCGCGCAACGGCTCTATCTGCCGCGCAATTCCGTTCGAGGCAAAACAGACCCTGGCGCCCGCATCCTGCAGAATGTATTCGAGCTCTTTCGGGTGCAGCTTCGCGTTGATCGGCACGGTGATGAGCCCGGCGTACCACGCCGCGTACCAGATCTCGACGTACTCCGGGCAATTGCCCATCGCCATCGCGACACAGTCACCCGGCGCCAGCCCGAGACAATCGCGCAAGCCGGCGGCCATCGCCGCTACCCGCCGCATGAGATCGCCATAGCGGATCCAGACGCTTTCGCCCACAGACACGGC
>CBDDRM010000061.1:0-22293 GCA_965233135.1 uncultured bacterium
GCCCCGCGCCTGTTCGTCGCCGCGCCAGATGGCGGGGTTTTGCAATAGAGCGTGAAGAGACATGAGGAACCGTGAATGTCGTAAAGGCCGTGACGGTCGTGACGACGTGACGTCGTGACGATCGGAAAACCCATGAATGCCGTGAATCGTGAAGTGCCGTGACTGCGTGACTTGAGTAGTGACTATTCGTGACTATCGAGGCTTGATAAGAACGGCCGTCACGACAGTCACGATAGTCACGTCGTCACGTGCTTTCTCACGCCGTTGCTGCATTTGCTCCGGTGTTACGCGCGGGGAAGCGCGTCGGCGGTTCGGGGATCTTGCCGAGCCGCGCGAGCCGGGCTTCGATCGCCCACTTGCTGCGTTTGTGGGTTGCCGCGAGTTCCTCGATGGATCTGCCGGCGTCGAATGAATGGCCCAGGCGAGTGTCTTCTTCTTCCGACCACGGACGTCCGGCATTCTGCGGAACGGATTTGCCAGGGCCCGCAGACGGTGTGGCTAGGGGCGCCGAGGAAAGGGGGGCCGGAACTTCGAGCACGCGAATGGCGGAAAAGAGCGCGCGCACGGTATCCGGATGCTGGTAAGGACTTCCGGCCGGGAAGTGTTCGCCTGTGCCGGGATCGATTCCTTCGGCGAGGGTCTTGAGAATCTCGACGGTCTTTGCTGGTTCCATGGATTTCTCCTGATCAAGTGGTTGGAAAATGCGTTGTGTCCACCTGTGCGATTTGCCACCAACCGTAACTGTCGTGACTGCGACGATCGTGACGCATAAAAGCCCTGATGCCGGGTTTGCGAGTCACGCCGTCACGATTGTCACGCCGTCACGGATTTTTATCCGATTCTGCCGTTCCTGATGATGCCGACCGCGAGGCCTTCGATGGTGAAAGGGTCGTTCTTCAGGTCCACATATATAGGTTCGAAATCCGGGTTCTCCGGCAGCAACTGCACCTGGCTGCCCTGGCGCTTGAAGCGCTTGACCGTGACTTCATCGTGCAGGCGCGCGACCACGATCTGGCCTGAGCGCGCTTCGCGCGTGCTATGCACGGCGAGCAGATCGCCTTCGAGAATGCCGGCGTCGCGCATGCTCAGGCCGCGCACCTTCAACAGGTAATCCGCGCGCGGATCGAACAGCAGCGGGTCCACCTGGTAGCGCCCCTGGACATGGGGTTCGGCGAGTATCGGACTGCCTGCCGCGACCCGACCGATGACCGGCAGGCCAAGCCCTTCCTTGAGCCGGATGCCGCGCGAAGCGCCCGCAAACAATTCTATAAATCCTTTTTTTTCCAGTGCCTTGAGGTGATCCTCCGCGGCGTTCGCGGAGCGGAAACCGAGGCTCTTGGCGATTTCGGCCCGGGTGGGGGGGAAACCGGTGCTTTGCACAAAATCGGCAATCAGTTGCAGTATTTCAGCCTGGCGGGGGGTGAGATCGTTCATGGGAAGCCTCCTGTTACTGTAATTATATACAGTAACCGCGGCCCGCATGCAAGTGCCGGGCAAAGCTGCTCTCAGAAAACGGCTTCTAGCGCACGTCGAGCACCGCCATCATGCCCTGGTCGGCATGTTCGGCGATGTGGCAGTGGAACATGGTGCGGCCGCTGAAATCGGCAAAATGGATGCCGATGCGCGCCACGTCTCCGGGACTAAGGTTGAGCATGTCGCGAATCGCCGTCACCGCAGGCGGGCGCCCGTTGACAGACAGAATGTCGAAATGCCAGGTGTGCAGATGGAAAGGATGGTTCATGACGTCGTCGTTGTGCACGGTCCAGATCTCGCGCGCGCCTGCGCGTACTTCGAACATCGGCGCGACATGCCCGCCTTGCCGATGATGGTGGAAAGGTTTGCCATTGATCAGCATGGGTGAAAATCTTACTTCGCGCCGACCCTGCGCCAGGTGTTCGTCGAAGCGCTCCACATTCACCAGCCGATCGGGCAGGGCCACGGGTCGCGGCAATGCCGGGGGCAGCAGCGTAAGAATCGGCTGCTCGGGCGTGACATTGCGCCCGAAACGCGCATAGTTGCGGTAGACAAGCCTACGCGCGCGATGGTCCGGCAATGTCACCAGGACTTCGGCGCGCGCCGCCGGTACCAGCAGCAACTCGTCGAGTTCCACGCGCTGTTCGAGAAATCGTCCGTCGAGCGCAATCACATGCAAGGCTTCTCCGCTGTCGAGCGCAATACGCCAGAACCGCGCATTGGATGCGTTCACCAGCCTCAAGCGCAACAGCGATCTGCCAGCCTGGAGCACGGGACGCACCTGGCCGTTGACCAGCAGCAGTTCGCCTTCCTTGCCGAACACCCAGTCGGTGGGCGTGTGCGCCGCGACTTCGCAACCCTCGATGCCGAGATCTTTCAAAACCAGCACATGGTCTTCGGCTTGCGCCAGTTCGCTGTCGCCATCGATCTCGCCGTGCACCACCACCGGCATTGCCAGGCCGGCGAACAATTGCCTGGCCGTGCTGCCGTGCAGGTGTGGATGGATCCAGAACATGCCGGCTTCGTGCTTCGCAATCGGCAATTCGTATTCGAAGGAGGCACCGGGAGGTGTCACCAGCCAGATATTGTCGGCGCGGCCCGAGGGAGAAAGCGACAGGCCGTGGAAATGCAGATTGGTGGGCTGATCGAGCTGATTGCGGAAGTTCAGATGCAGCGTTTCGCCGGCCTGCAGCCGCAGCACCGGTCCCGGCATCGCCCCCTGGTAGGTCATTGCGCGCAGCGCGTTGCCGCCGATGGAAATTTCGTGGTGCGCTGCAGTCAGCGTGCCCCGCAGCGCTCCTGACGCAGCACGGTCGAGTGCGAGATCCGGCAGGCGCAGCAGTTTTTGACCGGCGCGCGTCGGCGTGGGCGGCGCACAGGCTGCCCATGACCTGCCCGCGAGCAAAGAAACGGCCGTCGCGCCGAGGAAGCGGCGCCGCGAAACAGTCATGCGCGCAACCGCCTACGGCACATCAAGGCACTTTTGCGAAAGCCCGATAGGCGATCAGCGCCGGATCGCTGACGATGCCCGCCGTGATCAGGCCATGCACCACGGCTTCGCGGGCCGGAATGGTCTGCTTCAACGGGGACTTGCGAAGTTCGCCCACTTCCTGCGCCGTGTAGGGCCTGAACTGGGCGGGAAGCTGCCTGGCGCTGTACGTGCGCAACATCCAGTTGAGTACGGCTGCGAGACGCTGGTCATCGAGCACGTTGGTGGCCACACCGGGCACCTGCACGACATAGCGGCGGCCTTCTTCGGTGTGCAGGAAATAACCCACCCTGTCCTTCAATGCAGGAACCTGGGGTACGGACACCCCTGTGTGGCCGTGGCAACCCTGACAGTTGCGCGCGTAATCCTGCGCTTCACCGACGATGCGGATGACACGCAAACCGCTTTCGCGCGCCAGCGCATCGGCCGGCACGGATTCGTCGGCCCGCACCTCGTGCGCAAGCGCCAGCAAGGCGGCAAACGCGACGCTCGCGAGCACGGCGGCGTCCGGGCCGCTCAGGCGATCAATTCGCGAGACCGATGATCGCGCCGCTCGAGCAGTGATACACCATGCTGCTCGCGCCATAGCACCAGATAATGTCATTGTTCAGTTGCGGCCGGTAAACCGGCATTTCGCCCTGCGTGCCGAGGCAGGGACACTGAGCGCACGCATCCTTGCCGCAGCAATCTCGATACGAGATGAGGTACATCTTGCCGTCATCCGGGTTCAGACAACTGCCGATCCATGAAGAGGGCGAAGGTTCGGAGCCGGGCGGGCAGGTGGCGGGTCCCCCGCCGCAGCACGAACACAGATAACCGTCGCTGGAACAGTAGCGCCAGTAGTTGCACGCAGTCGGATCGCTGGTCTGTGCGGTCTGCGCGAAGGTCTTGAAGTTGCCCTGCGCTTCGGCCGCATGCGCCTTGCGGCTCACCGGCAGCAAGGGCACCGCCGCGGCGCCCACCATCACCCCGCCGAGTGTCGCGAGAAAGCTGCGGCGGGACAGTTTCTGTGCCGAACTGCGGGCCAGCCGCTCGATGGAATGGTCGAAGAAACCGAAGATGTTTTTCCTGGATGACATGTGAGGCCTCCTCGCTGCTCTTGCGTTCGTTCGTTCGAAAACGTTCAGCTGCCGGTCGCAGCTTCCTTGGCGTTGGCGACGTAGCCCTGGGCCTTCAGGTAAGACTGAATCGACCCGTAACCCGTTTCCTTGGCGATCGCCAGACTTTCCAGATGCTCACGGCTGTTGACCAGGCCTTTCGCGCGAATCACCCCGTCTTCATCGATCAGGATGGCGTAGGGCAGCTTGCCGACCTGGAAAGCCATGCCGACCTGCGGAGAATTCAGATACGTCATTTTCTGCAAGCCATGGCTTTCGATCATTTGCTGTTGTTCGACCGGATCGCCATCTCCGACCAGCGCGACATCGAGCTTTTCCCCGCCAGCGAAGGATTTCGCGATGGGCAGCAATTTTTTACATACCGGGCAGGTCGGCGAAACGAACAGCAACAAACGCGACAGTCCGGCTGCGTGCGGCCCACCCAGATCGACCAGCTTTCCGTGCAGATCGTTTACCGAGATCCTGGGGGCCATATCGCCCACTTCCGGTCCGCGGTCGGTCATCAAGGCACCCATCGGCGCAACGCGCTCGTGCAGCACACCCAGCTGCCGGATCAAGCCGAATATCATGAGCCCGAGCACCAGCACCACGATCCACAGCAACACGTTGGATATCAGCAATGTCTGATAGCTCATATCAATGTCCCGACGTCGCCGGTTCGCGCATGGCGGCATTGTGGCGGCTCACCGGCCTGCGGGTGAGATTGCCGATCGAATAATAGCCAAGGAACAGCATCAGGCTGGCCGCGATGACGAGAAACACGTCGAAAGCCCCGGTCGCACGGCCATTGACGGGCCACCACAGCATGGCCGCGCCCGAAGCCAGCACCAGGTTGCGGCCCACGAGCCAGGCGTTGATGGTTTGCCGGTAGCCGGATTTGAAGCATCCGCAATCGATCTCGGTGCGACCGCGCGCCAGATTGATCGCCATCGCCAGGGCGAACATCAGCAGCAGTGCAGCTGCGGCGGTGGCGCCGGCTGCGCGCGTCGCCGGCAGCGCGACGCCGATGCCCGCCGCAAGCTCCGCGAATGGCAACAGCGCTGCAAACATGGGCACGATCGCAGAGGGTAGCAGCCGGTAACTGCTGACCACGCCCAGGAATTCGTCGCGCGCGCCCAGCTTTGCCGCGCCGCTCTGGATGAAGACCATGGCCAACAGGCACACCAGCAGGTAATGCAATACCGGATCCATCATTCAGTCGCCATCCGCCATCAGCACGTAGGGTGACAATCCCACGCCTTCGAGCTTGCCGCGGTTCTTGCCGGTTTTCGCGTCCCATGCGTAGAGGGCGGCGGTTTCGGTCAGCGTGAACAGGATCGGCTTGTCGTCGTTGGTTACTTTGAGCGTATGAGCGTGCGCGGCACCGAGCTTGATGCGCTGAATCCTTTTCTTGGTCTTCATGTTATAGACCCAGACTTCTTCGCCCGCCTGCTTGTGGGTCCATTTCAGACCCCGATGCATCAATACATATAGACGGCCGGTCGCTGCGTTGTAACTGATCGGCATCCAGCCGCCCGGGCGCCACTTGTTCTTGCGGTCCGCTGCGCTGAGCAGGCTCCACGCGGGAGCAAAAGTCGGCGTATCCCCGGACAGGTCGGCGCTGATGAGCTTGCCTTCATACGTCAGGAAATGAACCATGCCGGCGCGCTTGTCGAAGGCCGCATGCTCGAACACGGGATCGTTCTCGGCGTCGAAAAACGCCTCGCTGCGCTCGCTGGTAGCTTCAAGCGCATCGTCGTATTGCACGGTAAGAAGCGTCCCATCCGCGCATACCGATGCGAAGCGGCCCGGTGCCGACGGAAACACCAGCGCGCAGCCGGGGATTTCAATTTCGCCCTTGTACGACATATCGGCCGTCTCTACCACGCTGATCGAGGTGGCAGGCGACATGTTGTACGAATAGACATGGCGGCCATCAGGCGAGATATCCATGTTGTTGCGCTTGGTCACCACCAGAAAACGGCCTTTCTCCAGAATTGCTTCGCCGGTCGGTTTGAGATTGCGCGCATCCCATGCCGTGACGACGTCCGTGCGCTCGCCGCGGTCGCCGCGTGCCCAATGGGTATCGGCGTAATAGAGCCGGGAGTGGTCCGGTGCGATCGCCAGATTCCCCGCCGCGCCTGAGCCGAACATGCCGATGATCTTGAGCTTGTCTCCGTCGATGACCCAGACCTTGGAACGAGAGAAAACCGGGAAGATGGGCTCGACGACGTAAATGCGATGCGGGTCGGCGGCGGGCAACGTATTGATGGTGTGCTCTTCTGCGACTTGCAGCTTGGCATCCTCGTGTAACGGCTCGAGGCTGCCGCGTTCGTCCTCGGCCAGTGCGGACGGAGCCGGGATCAAGAAGAGTGCGAAAGCGCCGACGAAAAGAGCGAAAAGCTTGCTTTTCATGTGTCCTCCGTTATAAGCATCGCCCGCAATTGGTGAATGTCATACCGCCGGGGATCTGCGTCGATTCTAGACAGGGCTCGGGAGTTTGGCCACTGCCCGCGGGATTTTTTTAATGAGCTTGCGACCGCAAGCCCCGATCCGCGAGCTGAACCGCGCCGCAACATCACCAACGCTACGTCTTTGTGCATTCCGGCCATGCACCGCACAAAGGCGGTGCGTGGCCAATCTGGATTCGCCTGCCTGGCGCCCGAATTGCGGCGTCTTCGACCAGGATCTGCGCGCCAAGCGCATGAATGGACGCCACAAACGTCCGTGCACCAAACCCTCGGCACGCTTGTTGCGAAACAGACGCGCGCATTCGATCACGTGTTCGTCGGGCGACGGGCCGGCTCGCGGCAATCCTGGACGCTTGTTCTTCCAGTCATACATCAACCAATCAGGGGGTTTTTCCATGAAGCGCAGATTTATTTTGAAATCGTTGGTCGGGATCGCGTTCTCCGCGATGACGGCAACAGCGATGGCCGCCGATACCATCAAAGTGGGCATTCTCCACTCGCTGTCGGGCACGATGGCAATTTCCGAAACCGCATTGAAGAACACTGCGTTGATGGCCATCGAGGAAATCAATGCCAAGGGCGGTTTGCTGGGCAAGAAGCTCGAGCCGGTGGTCGTGGATCCGGCATCCAACTGGCCGCTGTTCGCTGAAAAAGCCCGCCAGCTGATCACCCAGGACAAGGTTGCCGTCGTGTTTGGATGCTGGACCTCGGTCTCACGCAAATCCGTGCTGCCCGTGTTCGAGGAACTGAACAGCCTGTTGTTCTATCCGGTCCAGTACGAAGGTGAAGAGCTTTCCCAGAACGTGTTTTACACGGGTGCCGCACCCAACCAGCAGGCAATTCCGGCCGTCGAGTACCTCATGAGCGACGAAGGCGGCGGTGCGAAGCGCTGGTTCCTGCTCGGCACCGACTATGTGTATCCGCGTACCACCAACAAGATCCTGCGCGCCTTCCTGAAGTCCAAGGGCGTGGCTGAGAAAGATATCGAGGAAGTCTATACGCCCTTCGGCCACAGCGATTATCAGACGATCGTTGCCAACGTCAAGAAATTCGCCGCCGGCGGCAAGACCGCGGTCGTCTCCACGATCAATGGCGACTCGAACGTTCCGTTTTACAAGGAACTGGGCAACGCCGGCCTGAAGGCCACCGACGTGCCGGTCGTTGCTTTCTCAGTGGGCGAGGAAGAGCTGCGGGGCATTGACACCAAGCCGCTGCTTGGACACCTGGCTGCGTGGAATTACTTCATGTCGGTCAAGAATCCGGAAAACACGGGATTCATCAAGCTGTACAAAGCCTGGGCCCAGAAGAACAAGGTTGCGAACCTCGACACGGTGGTGACCAATGACCCGATGGAGGCCACATACGTCGGCATTCACATGTGGGCGCAGGCCGTCAAGAAAGCCGGTTCGGTCGACGTCGACAAGGTGCGCACGGCAATGGCCGGTCAGACCTTCAAGTCGCCGTCCGGATTCACGCTGACGATGGACAAGACCAATCACCATCTGCACAAGCCGGTCATGATCGGTGAGATCAAGGCCGACGGGCAGTTCAGCGTCGTCTGGAAAACCAAGGGCCCGATCCGTGCCCAGCCCTGGAGCCCGTTCATTACGGGTAACGAAGGCAAGCAAAAGCTCTGATACGCCATAGCTCATCTTCCGGGGACGCAGGTGCTGCATGCGCGCGCCTGCGCCCCCCGGTGGATCAGGTGAATTCAAGGCAGGCCTGCGGGTCGTGGATTGATCCGCAGGCTTTTTGTTGCACGCCGAACAGGGATACCCGCTTGAAAGCAGTTATCGCTATCGCCGCACTGGTCGCTTTGATCGCCGCGACGGCCGCGCACGCCACGCTGGATGTCCAGACGGTCACGGACCTGGGTTCCGACGATACCAACGTCAGGAATGATGCCGTCAATGCGCTGGTCGCCTCGGGTGATGAAGCCGCGCTCGCGCTGTTACTCGCGGTGCAGGCGGGCGAAGCAAGCGTAACGCCCGCCGGGCGCGTCGTGCTCGTGCAGGACGACGGGGCGTATGACGCGGCGACCATGACGCCGATCACGCCGCCACCGGAACAATACGAAAGCATCGTCATCAACAACCGCCTGCGCGGCACGCTGGCCGCTGCCGTCGGCGCATTGAAGCTGTTGTCACCGGAGCGCGAAACGCGATTGGCATCCGCCAGGGCGATCGAATCCACCTCGCAGGCGTCAGTGCTGCCGCTGATCGAAAAGGCGCTCGCCAGGGAAACCGACCCGCTCATCAAAAAATCGCTGCAACAAACCCGTGCGTCGCTCACGCTGGCGAGCCCGGATGCGGCCGTGCGCCTCGCGGCGGTAGAGCAACTCGGAGAAACCAGCGAGGCAAGATTCAAGACGGTGCTCGAGCGCTTTCTCGACACCGACAGCGCCGGCAACTACATCGAGCCCGATGAGAGCGTGCGCATGGCCGCGCGGCGCTCGATCGATGCGATCCAGAGCCGGCTGGTGATCAGCGATTACGTGGGCCGGCTGTTTACCGGATTGTCGCTTGGCAGCATTCTCCTGCTGGTGGCTCTGGGCCTGGCGATCACTTATGGCCTGCTTGGCGTCATCAACATGGCGCATGGAGAAATGCTGATGATCGGCGCCTATGGGACGTTCGTCACGCAGCAGCTTTTCAAATCCTATGCGCCGGGGCTGTTCGACTGGTATCTGGTCGCGGCGATTCCGGTCGCATTTCTGGCCGCCGCGCTGGTGGGCATGGCGCTCGAGCGCACGGTGATTCGCTGGCTCTACGGCCGACCGCTGGAAACGTTGCTGGCGACCTGGGGCATCAGCCTGTTCCTGATCCAACTGGTGCGGCAGATTTTCGGTGCCCAGAATGCCGAAGTCGCGAATCCGTCGTGGATGTCCGGCGGCATCATGCTGCCCAATCTGGTGTTGCCGTACAACCGCGTGGTCATCATCGGGTTTGCACTGTTCGTGCTGCTGCTGATGTGGGTCATTCTCAACCGCACGCGCCTTGGCCTGTTCGTGAGGGCGGTGACGCAGAACCGCGCGATGGCATCGTGTGTCGGCGTGCCCACGGCACGGATCGATCTGATGGCATTCGGTCTGGGTTCCGGAATCGCCGGCCTTGCCGGCGTGGCGCTTTCCCAGATCGGCAATGTCGGCCCGGACATGGGGCAGGGTTACATCATCGATTCGTTCATGGTGGTCGTTACCGGCGGCGTAGGACAACTCGCCGGCACAGTCTATGCGGCACTGGGACTCGGCGTGCTGTCGAAGTTTCTCGAGCCGCATATCGGTGCCGTGATGACCAAGATCCTGGTGCTGGTGCTGATCATCGCCTTCATTCAGAAACGGCCGCAGGGTTTGTTCGCCTTGAAGGGGCGCACGGTTGAAGCCTGAGGATCCGCCAGTGCGTTACGCGCCCAGCATCGAGCCGTTTTTCACGCGCGCCGGCTGGAGTGCGCTGGCGGCGTTTGCGCTGGTGGCGCTGGTGCTGTTGCCCGGTCTGTACGTGTTCGTGCCCGAAGGCCATGCGCTGCACGTGTCCGCCTATACCGTGACGCTGGTGGGCAAGATCATGTGCTACGCCATCGTCGCCATGGCGATGAATCTGATCTGGGGTTACACCGGCATCCTGTCCCTCGGTCACGGCGTGTTCTTCGCGCTGGGCGGTTACGCTTTCGGCATGTACCTCATGCGCCAGATCGGCCGCGAGGGCCAATACCAGTCCGAACTGCCGGACTTCATGGTGTTCCTCGACTGGAAGGAATTGCCGTGGTACTGGGCCAATTCGGACAGTTTCCTGTGGTCCCTCGCGCTGGTGATCCTGGTGCCCGGATTGCTCGCACTGGTTTTCGGATTCTTCGCGTTCCGCTCGCGCATCAAGGGCGTCTATTTCTCGATCATCACGCAGGCCATGACTTTCGCGTTCATGCTGCTGTTCTTTCGCAACGACACCGGGTTCGGCGGCAACAACGGTTTCACCGATTTCAAGCGCGTGCTGGGATTTCCGATCACCGCCCCCTCGACGCGGGCCGTGATCTTTGCGCTGACAGCGCTAATGCTGATTGCAACCCTGTTTCTTGCGCGCTATCTGATCCGCTCCAAGGTCGGACGAGTGCTCAGCGCAATCCGCGATTCCGAAAGCCGGCTGATGTTCTCCGGATACAGTCCGCTTGGCTACAAGCTGTTTATCTGGACGCTCTCGGCCGTACTCTGCGGCATCGCCGGCGCGCTTTACGTGCCGCAGGTGGGCATCATCAATCCGAGCGAAATGTCACCGGCCAACTCCATCGAGATCGCCGTCTGGGTCGCCGTTGGCGGTCGCGGAACCCTGATCGGGCCGCTGCTCGGGGCGGGTGTGGTCAACGGCGCCAAGAGTTTTTTCACGCAGGCCTTTCCCGAATACTGGCTGTTCTTCCTGGGCCTGCTGTTCATTCTGGTCACGCTGTTTCTGCCCAAGGGCATTATCGGTGCGCTGAGTCCCGCAAACTGGAGGCGCAGATGAGCGAGCCGCGCACCGAAGTCAACGTGAGCGGCGAAGTGTCCGGCCTCGGGCACGTGCTGCGCGACGGCGTCGATATCAGCCACGGGCCCATTCTGTATCTCGAGGACATCACGGTAAGCTTCGATGGATTCCGAGCGCTCAACAAGCTGACCTTGACCGTTGAAGCGGGAGAATTGCGCTGCGTAATCGGACCCAACGGGGCCGGCAAGACCACGATGATGGACGTCATCACCGGCAAGACGCGCCCCGACGAGGGCAGCGCGTATTTCGGTCAGACCATCGATCTGACGCGGCTGACCGAGCCGCAGATCGCCCATCAGGGCATCGGCCGGAAATTCCAGAAGCCCACGGTGTTCGAGAACCATTCGGTGTTCGAGAATCTGGAACTGGCCGTGAAAACCGACAAGTCGGTGTGGGCCAGCCTGCGCGCAAGGCGCACCACGGAACAGCTCGACCGTATCGCGCAAACGCTGGAACTGGTCAAGCTCCACGCCGAGGCCGACCGGCAGGCAGGATTGCTGTCGCATGGGCAGAAGCAGTGGCTGGAAATAGGCATGCTGCTGATGCAGGAGCCGAGGCTGCTGCTGCTCGACGAGCCGGTCGCAGGCATGACGGACGAGGAAACTGCGCGCACCGCGGAACTGTTCAAGTCTCTCGCCGGCGAACATTCCCTGGTCGTCGTCGAGCACGATATGGCATTCATCGAGACCATCGCCAATATCGTGACCGTGCTGCACGAGGGCAGCGTGCTCGCCGAAGGCACCATGGACGCGGTGCAGAACGACGAGCGGGTGATCGAAGTGTATCTCGGACGATGAACCAGTGATTACGATTGCGGGTCACGCCGTGCTGCCGGACAGGCCATATGCTGAAAGTTGAACAACTGAACCAGTATTACGGCGGCAGCCATACGCTGCGCAACATCGACATCGATGTGCCGGCTGGTGCCGTGACGGCCCTGCTCGGGCGCAACGGTGTGGGCAAGACCACCTTGCTGAAATGCCTGATGGGGGTGCTGCCCGTGGCGGGTGGGCGCATCACGCTCGAAAGCCGCGATGTGACCGCATTGGCGCCGTATGCGCGCGTGCGCATGGGCATGGCCTATGTGCCGCAGGGCCGCGAAATATTTCCGCGCTTGACGGTCGAAGAGAATCTCATGATGGGCCTTGCGAGCAAGGCGCAGGGCGCAGCGCGGGACATTCCTGCGGAAATATTCGACATGTTCCCCGTGCTCGCTTCCATGAAGGGTCGCCGCGGCGGTGACTTGTCCGGCGGGCAGCAACAGCAGCTCGCCATCGGCCGGGCGCTGGCGATGCGGCCCAAGGTGCTGATCCTGGACGAGCCCACCGAGGGGATCCAGCCATCGATCATCAAGGACATCGAACGGGTCATCAAGACATTGGCCGCGCGCGGGGACATGGCCATCCTTCTGGTCGAGCAATATTACGATTTCGCGCGTGAGCTTGCGGACCATTATGTGGTGCTTCAGCGAGGCGAGGTGGTGAAAAGCGGCCGCGGACGGGACATGGAGCAGGACGGCGTGCGCGGCTTCATGGCAGTGTAGATTTCAGGCCGTCGTCCACCAATGGTAACGTTGCCCGGTTGCGGACCGGGTAGGGCAGGCGCGAGAGCGTGCGCCGCCGCGGCGCCATTCAAGCCGCCATGTTGAATCGCGTTCGCGCGGCCGCGCCCATCGATTTTTTGCAGACTCCTCTGTATTCTGCGGCTGGCCTGCATTCGATATGGCATGATTGATCACCAACCAGGGAGAAAGCCAGGGTGGAGTTGACGCCGAGAGAAAAAGACAAACTGCTGATTTTCACTGCCGCGCTCGTGGCCGAGCGGCGCAAGGCACGGGGACTCAAACTCAACTATCCCGAATCGGTCGCATTCATTTCGGCTGCGATCATGGAAGGCGCACGCGATGGCAGAAGTGTTGCCGAGTTGATGAGTTACGGCACGACACTGTTGTCACGCGCCGATGTCATGGATGGCATCGCGGAATTGATCCCGGAAATCCAGGTGGAAGCAACGTTTCCCGACGGCACCAAGCTCGTCACCGTACACCATCCGATCGTTTAGCCAGGAGAGTCCAGCGGTTTCGCACGCTGCCTCGTGGCAAAGAACTTCTTGGGAGAGGCAATGATTCCAGGCGAAATAAGAACAAAGGACGGCATGATCGAAATCAATGCCGGCCGCAAGACCATTTCGGTCAAGGTCAGCAATAGCGGCGACCGGCCGATCCAGGTGGGTTCGCATTATCATTTCTTCGAGACCAACGCGGCGCTGCAGTTCGACCGCCCGCCCACGCGCGGTTACCGGCTCAATATCGCCGCGGGCACCGCGGTGCGCTTCGAGCCAGGGCAGGCGCGCACCGTAGAACTGGTTGAGCTCGGCGGCGCGAAAGTCGTCTACGGATTCCTGGCCCAGGTCATGGGGAAACTCTGATGGCCCAATCGATCGCACGAAAAGCCTATGCGGAGATGTTCGGCCCGACGACCGGCGACCGCGTGCGCCTGGCCGATACGGATCTGTGGATCGAAGTGGAAAAGGACTACACGGTCTATGGCGAGGAAGTGAAGTTCGGTGGCGGCAAGGTCATACGAGATGGCATGGGCCAAAGCCAGCGCCGCTCCCACGAAGTAGCGGACACCGTGATCACCAATGCGCTGATCGTCGATTACGGCGGCATCGTCAAGGCCGACGTGGGGATCAAGAACGGGCGCATCGCCGGCATTGGCAAAGCCGGCAATCCGGACATTCAGCCCAACGTCGACATTCTGATCGGCGCCGCGACGGAGATCATCGCCGGTGAAGGCTCGATCCTGACCGCCGGTGGTATCGACTCCCACATTCATTTCATCTGCCCGCAACAGATCGAAGAGGCGCTGATGTCGGGTGTGACCACGATGATCGGTGGAGGAACCGGTCCCGCTACCGGAACCGCCGCGACCACCTGCAGTCCGGGGCCGTGGCATATCGGCCGCATGCTGCAGGCGCTGGATGCGTTCCCGATGAATTTCGGTTTGCTTGGCAAGGGCAACGCGAGTCTGCGTCTGCCGCTGCGCGAGCAAGTTGCCGCCGGGGCCATGGGCCTGAAGCTGCACGAGGACTGGGGCACCACCCCCGCAGCCATCGATAATTGTCTGGCAGTGGCCGACGAAATGGACGTGCAGGTAGCCATCCATACCGACACGCTCAACGAATCAGGATTTGTCGAAACCACCCTGGCGGCGTTCAAGGGCCGAACCATTCATACCTATCACACGGAGGGCGCGGGAGGGGGTCACGCGCCCGACATCATCAAGGCCTGCGGCCAGGCGAACGTGCTGCCCTCGTCGACCAATCCGACGCGCCCGTATACGGTGAATACTCTGGACGAGCATCTGGACATGTTGATGGTCTGCCACCACCTGGACGCCGCTATCGCCGAAGACGTCGCATTTGCTGAATCGCGCATCCGGCGCGAAACCATCGCAGCGGAAGATATCCTGCACGATCTCGGCGCGTTCAGCATGATTTCTTCGGACTCGCAGGCCATGGGCCGCGTTGGCGAGGTCATCATGCGAACCTGGCAAACCGCGCACAAGATGAAATCGCAGCGCGGCAGCCTGCAGCAGGATCGGGCCGGGGCCGACAATTTCCGGGTCAAGCGCTACATCGCCAAATACACCATCAATCCCGCCATTACGCATGGCGTGGCGCAGGAAGTGGGGTCTGTCGAGATCGGCAAGCTTGCCGATCTGGTGTTGTGGAAGCCGGCTTTTTTCGGCGTGAAGCCTTCGTTGATCCTGAAGAGCGGCGTCATCGCCGCCGCCGCGATGGGCGATCCCAATGCGTCCATTCCGACGCCGCAGCCCGTTCATTACCGGCTGATGTTCGGGGCGTTCGGCCAGTCTTGCGCCCAGTCGTCGGTCACATTCGTATCGAAAGCCGGCATCGAGGGCGATATCGGTCGAAAGCTTGGCCTGCATAAACCGCTGGTCGCGGCGTCCGGAACCCGCAACCTGCAGAAGTCCGATTTGCCCCTGAACGGCTATCTGCCTCACATCGAAGTCGATCCCGAGACCTACCAGGTCCGCGCCGACGGGGAATTGCTGACTTGCGAGCCTGCCACGGACCTGCCCATGGCCCAGCGCTATTTCCTGTTTTGATCAGCCTGACCGGCGGGCAGCGTCATGCAACGAATTCATCAAGGTCGACGGTCGAGCGCTGGCCGACCAGCCCCGCATTTCGTCTCAGCCAACGCGACGCTCTTTTGCGTCCTTCGTCCTTTAGTTTCGTTAAAAATGCCGGCGTCGGCCTTAGTGCTTTTTCCGTGCGCAGCGTGGAGAGCAGGTCGTCCGCCTCGATAAGGTGAAAGTTCAGTCGCTTGAGCTTGATGGGCAGGTGACCTACCGGCCTCAGCTGCTTCTCCACTTCGCGCTTGGCGAGCACGAGATTGCGCATCTCGCGCAGAAAAGTCGCATTGAACTGGAAGTCCATCATGCGCGCGCGAATCGCATCGGCCGAGGTCGGCAGTCCCTCGCGTTGCAGGGGCTGCAGTCGGACGATGAGGATATCCGGAGTGCGGCACCGGTAAAGCAGCGGATAGATGGCCGGGTTTCCGCTGTAGCCGCCATCCCAGTAATGCTCGCCGTCGATTTCGATGGCATGGTTCACCGTGGGCAGACAGGCAGACGCAAGCAGTGCGTCTTCCGATATCTCGGAGTTTTCGAATAGCTTGAGCGTACCGGTCTTGAGTCTCGTCGCGCCGATAAAAAGTTTGATGGCGTGCCGCGAACGCAACGACTTGACGTCAATGTGCTCGGTAATGATCTTTCGCAGTGGATTGATGTCCAATGGATTGAGTTGCGAAGGCGAGAGCAGGCGTGCGAGATCGATCAGCAGTCGGGTGGATCCCGGCAAGGATCGACTGGAAGCGCCGACGGCTCCCCAGAATTCAGCCAGGCATTGTTGCGCGCCGCGTCGGCCGCCAGCGAGCCAGCCCGATGCCAGAGCTGCTGCATTCATGGCGCCGGCGCTGGTGCCACTGATGGCTTCGATGCGCAACCGTGGTTCGTCCAGCAACCGGTCCAGCACTCCCCATGTCAATGCGCCCAGCGCCCCTCCTCCCTGGAGCGCGAAGTTTAAATCTTTCAACGTTTTCTGCATGAATGATTTGATGCGGTGCAAAAATACAGTATCACTCTATTTGAACTGAAAATAAATGTTCATATTGGGTATGGGTGTCAGTATGTTGATGCAATGAACAAATATTAAATATTTGACTTTAGATATACTTCTTATATGCATGAAAAAGAGATATTAATGAATAAAACGCCGAGGTGGTTCGGGGTGTGGGCAAGCCGTATCCTTACCGGCGCGCTGGTGGCGGCAAGTTGGACTTGCGCATGGGCCGACGCTGCAGCCGAACAGCGCGAGCGGGCGCTGTTGTGGCGCCAATTTCTGGAAGCCGAAGCCGGCGCGCCGCGAGCGCCTGTCGTCTCGCTGCCGGGGGCGAGTCTGCCGGCCCAGACAGGGCAGTCCTTTGCCGCCGCCCGGCGCCGCATGCTCGAAGAGACGCAATGGCGCAGCCTTTTGTCGCGCCAACAGATGCAGCGCTTCGCCCCCGAGACCCAGGCGGGCGCGCAGAGTAGCTGGAATGGTCAAATCCTGGACCGTGAGCGAAAGGCAGACGCGCTGTCTGCGGATATACTGCAGCGAAGCCGTTCGTATCTGTCCAACGCACCGCGTTGACGGGCCCGAACCGACAAACTTCACGGAAGGAGCACACGCATGTCGGGAAAGAAAACAAATTTGGCTGCATCGCTGGGCATGGTGCTGGCGGTGCTGGGGACGTGCGCGGGTGCAGCGCAAGACATCGCGCCGCTGCTGGACCAGATCATCGTGGGCGCACATCGCAGCGACGCCAACAAGGCGCGCGACAAGTACCGCCATCCCAAAGAAACGCTGCTGTTTTTCGGCCTCAAGCCAGACATGACGGTAGTCGAGATCACACCGGGCCGTGGTTGGTACACCGAGATCATCGCGCCGGCGCTGCGCAAGGAGGGGAAATACTTTGCAGCGGTGTCGGCTGTCACTGAAAAAACGCCTGATTTCCTCAAGCAGAACGACGCGGATTTTCGCGCGATGCTGGTGGCCGCGCCGGATTTGTACGGGCATGCGAAGTTGTCGGTGCTCGCCCCCGGAGCTTTACAGGTTGCGCCCGCGGGCAGTGCGGACATGGTGCTGACCTTTCGCAACGTGCATAACTGGGCCAAGGCCGGCAGCGCCGATGCCATGTTCAAGGCCTTTTACGATGCATTGAAAACCGGCGGCGTTCTAGGCGTGGTCGAGCATCGCGCCAAGCCCGAGACGACTTTTCAGCAGCAAGTCGATTCGGGTTACATGACCGAAGCGTATGTAATTGAGACGGCGCAGAAGGCCGGGTTCAAGCTGGTGAACAAGGCCGAGATCAACGCCAATCCCAAAGACACCAAGGATCACGCGGGCGGGGTCTGGAGCTTGCCGCCTAATTTGCGCTCTGGAGACGAGAATCGGCAAAAATACCTGGCGATCGGCGAGTCGGATCGTATGACTCTCAAATTTGTGAAGCCCTGAGCATGAACGAACTGATGCACGCGGGCACGCAGGCCGATGCCGCGGCGGCCGCGCTTGAATCCCGGGTGATCGACTGGCGCCGGGATTTTCACCAGCATCCGGAACTGTCCAATCGCGAGGTGCGCACCGCGGGAATCGTGGCGGCGCATTTGCGCCCGTTGGGTTTACAGGTTCAAACCGGTGTAGCCCATACCGGCGTCGTGGGCCTGCTGGATTCGGGCCAACCCGGACCGGTCATTGCACTGCGCGCCGACATGGATGCGCTGCCGGTATCCGAACAAGTGGACCTGCCGTTTGCCTCCAGACAACGCACCACATTCAACGGCCAGGAAGTCGGCGTCATGCACGCATGCGGCCACGATTGCCATGTCGCCATTCTCATGGGCGTTGCCGAATTGCTCGCCGGCATGAAACGCGGGCTTCGCGGGCGCATCAAGTTCATTTTCCAGCCCGCCGAGGAAGGCCCACCGCCAGGTGAGGAGGGCGGTGCAGCCCTGATGATCAAGCAGGGCGTGCTCGAGCAGCCGAAGCCGGAAGTGATTTTTGGCCTGCATGTGTTCGCGGGGATAGAGGCGGGCAGCATCGCTTATCGGCCGGGCCCGGCGATGGCCAGTTCCGATCGCTTGCGCATCACGGTCAACGGCCGCCAAACCCATGGCGCGCTGCCGTGGCGCGGCGTCGATCCCATCGTGATCTCGTCCCAGATTGTCCTGGGTCTGCAGACCATCGTCAGCCGCCAGGTGGACGTGACACTTGAACCCGCGGTGCTGAGCATCGGCGCGATCAGAGGCGGCGTGCGAGACAACATCATTCCGGACGCGGTGGAAATGCTGGGCACGGTACGTACTTTCAACGAGCAGATGCGCACCGAGATCCATGCGCGCATCCGCAACACGGTGGAGCATATCGCGAGGAGTGCCGGCGCAACGGCCGAAGTCCACTTCGACAACGCCTATCCGGTGACGGTGAACGATGTCCCCTTGACCGAGCGCATGGTGCCGACTCTGGAGCGGGTCGCGGGCAGGGACAAGGTCTTCATCGGCCAGAAGATCACCGGGTACGAGGATTTTTCCTATTACCAGCAGAAAATCCCGGGCTTCTTCTATTTCATCGGTATCACCCCGCCACGCGGCGAGCATCGAGGCACTGGCTGCAGCGATCCCGCGCATGCCGCCCCGAATCATTCGCCGCGCTTCTACGTAGACGAATCGGCTCTGGTATTGGGGGTTCGGTCGCTCGCCCATTTGACGCTCGATTACATGGCGTCACACCGGGAGCCGGGTTAATATTCGCCCCCGAAGCCCGCCCGGTTGTCCATGAACAGCGGCAGACCTGCCGCTGTTTGTTGTGAATCACGACACTACTCTGTTTCAGGAACGACGCAGGAAACCCGTGAAATCCGACATCGAAATCGCCCAGCAAGCCCGCATGCGGCGCATCAGCGAGCTGGCCCGCGAGCGCCTCGGCATTGACGAAGAGCATCTCGAACCGTACGGTCACTTCAAGGCCAAGATCTCGCTCGATTATCTGGAGAGCCTCAAAGGACGGCCCGACGGCAAGCTGATTCTGGTCACCGCGATCAGTCCCACGCCGGCCGGAGAGGGCAAGACCACCACGACGGTGGGCCTGGGCGATGCGTTGAACCGCATTGGCAAGAAAACCGTGATCGCGCTGCGCGAACCCAGTCTGGGCCCGGTGTTCGGCATGAAAGGCGGCGCGGCCGGGGGCGGGTATGCGCAGGTCGTGCCGATGGAAGACATCAATCTGCACTTCACCGGCGACTTCAATGCCATCCAGTTGGCCAACAATCTGCTCGCGGCCATGCTGGACAACCACATCCATCATGGCAACGAACTGGGCATCGACGTACGCCGGATCGCCTGGAAACGCGTGCTCGACATGAACGATCGCGCATTGCGCGACATCGTCGTGTCATTGGGGGGGCCGGGCAATGGCTATCCGCGACAGGATGGCTTCGACATCGTCGTGGCCTCCGAGGTCATGGCTATTTTCTGTCTCGCAACGTCGTTGGCGGACTTGAAGGAGAGGCTCGGCAATATCGTGGTGGCATACCGCAAGGATCAGTCAGCGGTGCGCGCGCGCGACTTGTCCGCGCATGGCGCCATGACCGTGTTGCTCAAGGATGCGCTCAAACCGAACCTGGTGCAGACGCTGGAAAATACGCCGGCCATCCTGCATGGAGGTCCATTCGCGAATATTGCGCACGGCTGCAACTCGGTCATCGCCACCCGCGCCGGGCTGAAACTGGCCGATTACGTGGTAACGGAGGCCGGCTTCGGAGCGGATCTCGGGGCCGAGAAGTTTGTCGACATCAAATGCCGCAAGTCCGGCCTGCGGCCCGACGCCTGCGTGATCGTGGCGACGCTCCGCGCGCTGAAGTTTCACGGCGGCGTGGATCTGAAGGATCTGAACCGCGAAAATCTTCCGGCGCTGGAGGCGGGCATGGCGAACCTCGCGCGCCACGTCGATAACGTGCGCAATCAGTACGGCTTGCCGTGCGTGGTGTCGATCAATCACTTTACCCACGATACCGACGCCGAAATCGCGTTGCTCCGACAGAAGATCGCCACGCCTGCGACGCCGGTGATCGTAGCGAAACACTGGGCGCAGGGCGGAGCCGGTGCCGAAGAGCTGGCGCGGGCCGTCACGCAGGTGGTCGACCAACAAACCGCCGGGTTTCGTTTCGTCTATGAAGACTCCGCGACTCTCTGGGACAAGGTCACGGCGGTCGCGCGGCGCATCTACGGCGCAGCCGAAGTCACCGCGGATGCAAAGGTCAAGTCACAAATCCAGAAGCTGCAGGATGACGGCTATGGACACTACCCGGTATGCATTGCCAAGACCCAGTATTCCTTTTCAACCGATCCCGCGGCACGCGGGGCCCCGTCGGGCCATATCATCAATATCCGCGAAGTGCGACTCGCGGCGGGCGCCCAATTTGTCGTCATGGTGTGCGGCGACATCATGACCATGCCCGGGTTGCCCAAGGTGCCCGCGGCGACAAAAATCGATCTGAACGAGTCCGGAAAAGTGGTGGGATTGTTCTGAGGCATCTACTTGCGAGCACTCGAGATTGCCCCCCCGCTGACCGAAGCTGATGATGGACCATAGAGTCAGGAAGCCCCGTCCCGATGCGGGATGCATGCGATGCGCCCGCGCTTATGAGGGTTCGGTCGAAAGAACCGTCATGTGCACGCGGCCCGCAGCCAATGGCATGCCGTGCGGCGGCAGAATTACCTGGCGCGGCAACCCTGAGGACTGGACCGAATGTCCGCTGTGCGCAGGTACCGGAATCAGTGCGGATTCGGCCTGTGCGCGGTGCAGCGGCGACGGCTGGCTCATGGGCCGCTTGCCGGCATGATGAACGACGATCTCAAACACGCCAGCGCTCTTTCGATCGTTGCCGGCGAAAGTAGCGCAGCGCAGGATTTGCATTGGCTCCGGCAGAACATTCCTTGCCAGGCGGCCTGTCCGGCGGGCACCGACGTTCCCGCTTATCTCGAGGCAGTGCATCACGGCCGCTTTGCCGACGCTTACGCCATCAACCTGCGCGATAACGTCTTTCCTGCGATTCTGGGCCGTGTGTGTTCGCGACCCTGCGAGGATGCTTGCCGTCACGGCTGGGAGGGCAATGGCGAGCCGGTCGCCATTTGTTTTTCCAAGCGCTCGGCGGCGGATTTCGGCCAGGCAGCGCCGGTCGTGCTTCAGCCGCGACGCTCCCCGGGCGGCAAGACTGTTGCAATCGTGGGGGCAGGCGTCGCGGGGCTAACGGCAGCGCGCGAACTCGCGCTGGCCGGACATCGCGTCACGGTTTTCGACCAGCATGACAAGCCCGGTGGGATGCTCTACCAGGGCATTCCGGCGTTCCGGCTTCCCCGCGCCATCATCGCGCGCGAAGTCGAGCAGGTAGCGGCCACTGGCGTCGAGATCCGTTGCAGTGTCAGCGTCGGCGTCGACGTGACCCTGGCTGAATTGTCGACGCAGTTCGATGCCGTGGTCATGGCGGCGGGCACGTTGCGCCCCAACATGCTCGATCTGCCAGGCAACACACTGCATGGCATCGAACACGGATTGTCGTTTCTTCTGCAGGTCAACGAATTCGGGCGCCGCGATGTGGGCAAACGAGTCATCGTGATTGGCGGCGGCTATACCGCCATGGATTGCGCGCGCACTGCGCTGCGACTGGGTGCGCAGGTCAGCGTCGTTTACCGGCGCTCGCGTGAGGACATGGTGGTGTTGCCCGGGGAAGTAGAGGAGATGATCGAGGAGGGCGCACGGCTGGAAATCAACTGCTCGCCGGTGCAATTCCTGGGGGCGCAGGGGCGGGTTGCCGGGGTGCGCTTCATTCGTACCCGTCCTGGCGTCGGCGGCCGCGATGGCCGGCGCATGCCGGTCAATATAGAGGGTGCGAATCTGGAACTGCACGCCGAGTCGGTCATTCTTGCGACCGGTCAATTCCCGCAGACGGCCTGGATCGATGCGCCCCTGCACCGGAAACTGGTCGCCGACGATGGCTGGCTGGCAGGCGGTACGTCGCCGAACACCGAACTTCCCAATATATTCTCGGCCGGCGATTTCGCGCTGGGCGCGACCACCCTGATCCTGACCGACAAGACCGGCACCCTGACCGAGAACCGCATGACCGT
>CBDDRM010000062.1:0-25953 GCA_965233135.1 uncultured bacterium
ACCTGATACTCCATAAGTTGAAGACTGGAGCAAGGGCGGAATAATTGAACGCGTTGCGCATGCACTGGCGGCACACGCTAGTGATCGGATTGATAGCATTTTCCTCAGCAGCCTCGGGCCAAAGCGAAGGCGTCGACACCGTCCGGGACCACCCCGCATCGCCGCGCACAGGATTGGATCTGGATTCGTTCGGCCTCGATAGGATCGAACTGAACGTCTATGGGCTGTCCTATCATCCCGATCGTGAAACCGTTCATCGTCGCAACTTGAACAACCAGGTCAATCCTGGCCTTGCTCTGCATGTCGTTATTGCCGACGACGCGCGTGGCACGACGTTCGCGGAGGCGGGGGCCTACCGGGATTCGGGGCGCAACTGGGCGAGGTTCACCGGGGTGGGCTACCAATTCAAGATTGGTCAAAGCTGGCGCGTTGGCGGACAGCTCGCGCTCGTCGACAGCAAAACCTACAATCGCGGCGCTGCGTTTGTGGGCATGATTCCGTTGGTCACTTATGACCTCGGGCGCATCAAGCTCAACGCGGTCTATTTTCCCAAGGTCGCCAATTACAATCAGGTGGATGCCTTCGGCTTCTACTTCACGATTCCATTCGCCGCCTGGCGCCAATAGATAGATTGCTGCGTCCCGTTTGTCCGTTGAAGCTATTCGGCACTCGCATGCCGCGTGACGAAGTAACAGGAACAGGCGGCGGACTCCAGTCCGCGTTCATCGATAATACTGATGTTGCCGCGGCTGTACTCGATCAGTTTGCGCTGCTGCAAATGCCCGGCCGCCTTGGTCACGCCCACGCGCCTCACTCCCAGCATATCCGCCAGGAATTCCTGGGTCAGCCGGAAGTGAGCGGACCGGACCCTGTCGCGCGTCATCAACAACCAGCGCGCGAGACGTTCCTCGACGACATGAAAACGATTGCAGGCCGCGGTCTGCGCGACCTGTCCCATGAGAACGTGGGTATAACGGTAAAGAGCAAGTTGCAGCGCCCTGCTGCGCGAGAGCTCCTTCACAAAATGAACGGACTGCATGCGCATGGCCTGACCCGAGCCCTGCACGAGGGCGCGCACCGACGACACGCCGATACCCAATGCCAGGGGCAGGCCGACCATGCCCTCGGATCCGACAAGTCCGACTTCCAGTGCCAGGTGATCATCCACCAGTGTCAGCAACGATACGAGCGATATGCCGGGAAAGAATACGTGCCGGATGGCATCGCCGGGTTCGTACAACACGTCACCGAAGGTCAAAGTCACCGGTTCCAGACGGGCGAGCAGGCGCCGGTAATCTTCCTGCGGCAACGACGCAAGCAAGTCATTTGCGATCAGGGGCGAGGGCGCCGCCGGACGCGCGCGTTCCTGAAGCGACGGGGCCTTAGGCAGGGCAGCGGGCATGCACGAGGTCGGACTGGCGCGGGATTATGCAGCAGGGTGAGCGGCAGTGAAGCGGTGCGCGGCGAGACATCCGCATTCGCGTTTGAGCATCGCGTAGCATCCGCAAACCCGTTTTTCCAGTTTCAGACGATCCAGAACCGTGATGCTTCCGCGGCGCACCTGAATGGAGCCAGTGGCCCACAGGTTGAGGACCGCTTCGGTCATGCCGTATCGACTCAAGCCCGGCGCCGAGCATGAGGGTAGTTTGCGGGCAACCGGCGCATCCGGGAACTGTCTGTCCAGATTCAACAGCAATCCACGGCAGAGCTGTTGCTGCGCCGAATGGCGGTCATTGCAAAGTGCCGTTTGCGCCATTTGTGCCACCAGCGACTGTGCAAAATTCAGCAGCAGTTGCAGCAGCGCGCCGCCGCGGCCCATTTCCTTCTTGAGAACCCGTGCACTGAGGCGATAAGCGCTGCCACCCACCAGCACGATGTCGCGCCGCGACAGAGCATTCTGCCCAAGAACCAGCGACACGCCCACCGCGCCTTCGTTGCCGACAAGGGCCAACTGCGCCGAGGCGTCTTTCCCGTCGGAGCAAGACAGGGAAACGACGCTGCTTGTGGGGAAATACACATGCTGATGCGTGGCACCCGCCTGGGTCAGTAGCGCGCCGCTTTCCCATTCGACGGGTTGCAGGTGGGGTGACAGGCGCTGAAAGTCCGCTGCCGGCAGATTGGCAAGCAGGCGATTCTGCAAGGGGGAGTTCGCTTTGAGCATGGAATATTGGCCTCTTGGTCCGTAACCAGCCTGGCCGTTGCCGGATATGCGCGGCCAGTCAGAGGCTAGCCTAGGGGAGCGCGCAAGGATCGTATGTACGCTAACGCACGCACAAGTCATTCGGACGGTGGGATGGCGCAGGCAGCCGCGGCGCCGGTCTCGCAAATCATGCCTTCGGGGGGTAGGGCGTGCGCCTGCGGGCAGTACAATCAACTCACTAGCTGATTGATCTCGATGATAGGCAGCAATATGGCCAGCACGATCATCAGCACGACACCACCCATGACCAGGATCATGATGGGCTCGAGCAGCGTGAGGAACACCGCAAGGCGCCGCTCCAGGGCCTGGGTCTCCAGATGCGCGGCGCGCTGGAGCATCTGCTCGAGTTTGCCGCTGACTTCGCCGCTGGCGATCAGATGGATCAGCAGGGGCGGAAATGCCCGCGTTTCGCCCAGCGCGCGTGACAGGCTCGCCCCTTCGCGTACGCGTTCCATGGAATGTTCCACCGCCTCGCGCATGACCATGTTCGTCATGACCCGCGCGCCGGAAGCAAGCGCGGACAAAAACGGCACGCCTCCGCCGACCAGAATTGCGAGCGTGCTGGCAAAGCGAGAGGTGTTGGCGCCACGGATCAGAGGCCCAAGCCAAGGCAGGCGCAGCAGGAAGCCGTGCCAGCGGCGGCGCTGGGCGTCGTGGCGCAAAATCGCGCGCGCGGCCAGCGCACCCGCCACGGCTAATGCGGCAATATAGGGCCACGCGGTGCGAAGAAAGTCGCTTACTGCGATCAGGCCGCGCGTCAGAAGCGGCAGGCCCTGGCGCGATTGCTGAAAGACCTGAACGACCTGCGGCACCACGTACACCAGCAGGCCAGTCACGATCGCAAGTGCGACGACGGACACCAGTATCGGGTAAAGGAGCGCGAGTCCGGTTTTTTGCTTCAGCGCCTGTCGGGCATCCAGATAATCCGCGAGATGTTGCAACACGACAGCCAGGGCCCCGGATTCCTCGCCGCCATGTACCAGCGCGCGGTAAAAATCGGGAAAGCTCTTTTCGTAGGCGCCCAGGGCACCTGCCAGCGACAGTCCGGTCGTGACTTCGGTCTTGACGCCGGTGAGGACCTCGCGCGTAATCGGATCGGTGGCGGCCTCGATCAACGCGTTAAGCGACTGCTCCATTGTCAGGCCGGAGCCGAGCAAGGTCGCCAACTGCCGCGTTACCAGACTGAGTTCGGACGAGGAGATGCCGCGAACCCAGACCTGCCCGGCACGCTCGCGCGCGCGAACCGGGCCAATTGTGGAAGGCAGCAGGCCCTGCGCGCGCAATTGCATGCGCGCCTGGCGCGCGGTGTCGGCCTGCACCACGCCCGAGACGGTGCGGCCGGCTGCGTTCAGCGCCTTGTACTGGAAGGCTTCCATGGCCAGGTCCGTTGCGGGCGTCGATTACTCGCGCGTCACGCGCACGACCTCTTCGAGACTGATCACGCCTTGTCCGGCCCAGCGCATGCCGTCTTCGCGCAGCGATCGCATGCCACGGGACAAGGCGTGAGTGCGCAGCATGTGCTCGGAAGTGCGGTCGTGGATGAGCCGTCGCAAATCGTCATCGACGGTGAGCAATTCATAGATCCCGGTACGGCCGCGATAGCCGGAGCGATTGCATGCCGGACAACCTTGCGCGGAATACAGCGTGCCATCGGTCGGCGCAAGCCCCAGCAGGCGCAACTGCGCGTCGTCGGCCGCAAAAGGCTTGCGGCATTCGACGCACAAGCGCCGCACCAGGCGCTGGGCCACCACGCCGATCAGACTGGAAGCCAGAAGGAAAGGCTCGACGCCCATGTCGACCAGGCGCGTAACCGCGCTCACGGCGTCGTTGGTGTGCAACGTGGCAAACACCAGGTGGCCGGTCAGACTCGCTTGCACGGCAATCTGCGCGGTCTCGAGATCGCGGATTTCCCCGATCATGACAACGTCCGGATCCTGGCGGAGAATGGTTCGCAAGGCGCGCGCGAAACTCATCTCGATGCGGGTGTTGACCTGCGTCTGGCTGATGCCGTCGAGGTCGTACTCGATCGGGTCTTCGACGGTCATGATATTGAGCGACGAGGCATCGAGCCGCGACAACGCGGCATATAACGTCGTGGTTTTGCCCGAGCCGGTCGGGCCGGTGACGAGCACGATGCCGTGCGGTTCCAGGATCAAACGATCCATGCTCGCGAGGGTAATTTCGTCCATGCCCAGGCGCGACAGATCGAGCCGTCCCGCTTGCTTGTCGAGCAGGCGCAGCACGACTCTTTCGCCGTGCCCGGTGGGAATGGTGGAAACGCGTACATCGACCGGCTTGCCCGCGATGCGCAGCGTGATGCGACCGTCCTGCGGCAGGCGTTTCTCGGCAATGTCCAGTTGCGCCATGATCTTGACGCGCGAAACGATTGCGCCGTGCAGCGCGCGCGCCGGTTCGATCAGGTCGCGCAGTGTGCCGTCGATGCGCAGCCGCACCACAGAGCGCGTCTCGAAGGGCTCAACGTGAATGTCGGACGCGCCGTCGCGCAGTGCCTGCGTGAATAGCGCGTTGATCAAGCGGATGACTGGCGCATCGTCCTGGCTTTCCAGCAAATCTTCGATGCGCGGAATCTCCTGCAGCAAACGCGACAGGTCCAGGTCCTGGGCAATGTCGCCGGCCAGCGCGGCCGCGCCCGACTCGGCGCCGTTATAGGTCGCGGCAATCAGTTCGTCGAACTGATCGGCGGCAATGCGGCGCACGGCGACCGGAACTCCCAGGGCGCGACGCAGTTCCGCGAGCGCTCCGGCGCGCGCATCGGTGCGCATGGCGACCTGCGCGACGTCGCCATCGAGCGCAGTCACCACCACGCCCTGGCTCTTGGCAAACGCGTAGGGAATGCGCATCGCGCCGCGGTTCATTACCTGCGCCCTTCGCTATAGGGCCGGACTTCTATTTGCAGCGCGGGCGAACTTGCCCGGGGAGGCAGCGTTGGCGACGGCATGTCGGGCAGGATGGGGTCATGAACCGGCTGGACTTTCTTTTGTTCCCCCAGAATATAGTCGTAACGCTCGCCCGTGTAGGTTTCCGCGCGCACTGCATCGCGCACCAGGGTCGGGCGCAGGAAGATCATCAGATTGGTCTTATTGCGCGATCGTGATTTATAGCGGAACAGGCTGCCCAGGAAAGGAATGTCGCCAAGCACTGGGACTTTTTGCACGCCGTCATTGATTGAATCCTGGATCAGCCCGCCGATTACGACGATTTTACCGTCGTCGACCAGTACCGTAGATTCTACGGCACGCTTGTTGGTGATGACGCCCGCAGGGTTGGTTGCGTCCTGGATGCTGGAGACTTCCTGATAGATCTGCAGGCGCACCGTGCCGCCCTCGGAGATTTGCGGCTTGACCCGCAGGGTCAGGCCGACGTCATGCCGCTCGACCGTCTGGAACGGTGTGGGCGTGGTCGCGCCGCCGGAAAGTGCGTACTGGCCGGTGATGAAAGGCACGTTCTGACCGATCAGAATGACGGCTTCCTCGTTGTCGAGAGTCAGCAGCGTCGGCGTAGACAAGATGTTCGCATTCGTGTCGCGCTCCAGAGCGCGCACCAGCACCCCGAGATTGAGTATCTCGCCAATACCCGGAATCGAGACCTGACCTTTGACGATACCGACGTTGAGTCCCGGCCCGATGGTTGCAGGATTTTGCGAAATACCGATGATGTTCTGGCCCGAAGAGCCGAAATTGGTGCCACCGAAAGGCTGCGTCGTCGTCTTGCCCAGCCCGGACAAACCCTGCCACTGGATGCCGAATTCCGCAGCCTTGTCGGCAGTGATCTCGGCGATCAGGGCCTCGACGTAGACCTGCGCGCGGCGCACGTCGAGTTTATCGAGCGCCGCGCGCAGATTGTTGTAGATCGCGTCGGGCGCTGTGATGATGATCGAGTTCGTCGCTGCATCGGCCTGGATGATGCCGGGTTCGGCCGGTGTGCTCGCGCTCTGGCCAGAACTAAATCCCGTTGCGCCCACGCCCTGGGTCGATGCCGACGTGCTGCCGGCGCCTTGGCGCGCCTGCGGCGTGGAAACAGGGGTTGCTGACGCTGTGCGAGGTGCTGCGGATGCAGCCGCAGAATCTCCCTGATAGATAGCGCGCAAGGTATCGGCCAGCTTCACGGCTTCCGCATTCTTGAGATAGACGACATGGATATTGCCGCCGGCGCTGGTTGGCGTATCGAGCAATTCGACGAACTTGCGCAAGCGGCTCAGGCGTGACGCGTCACCCGCGCTCGCCATGAGACTGTTCGACCGGGTATCGGCGATCACGGTAAAGCGTTGCGTGGGCTCCGCAGCCACGCCGCCTTGCGCCTGGGCCGCCTCCGCGAACAGACGGTTGACGGTGGCCGCGACATCCACGGCAGATGCATACTGCAGTGGAATCGTGACGGGATCATTGCCGCCGGGCTTGTCGATGGCTTCGATGATCTCCGCCAGTCGCTGCAGGTTGCTTGCGTAATCAGTAATCACGAGCGAATTACTGTTCTGATAAGCGGTGATGGAATTGCTCGGAGCAATCAGTGGCCGAAGAATCGGCAGCGTCTGCACGGCGGATTCATATTTTAGGGTGAATACGCGGGTTTCGATGCGGTCGCCGCCGAGCCTGGCCTTTTCCCCAGGCGCGATGGTGGGACTGGAATGCAACTTTGCATCGGCCTCGGTCACGATCTTTACGATGCCGCGGTCCTCGACCGCGGCAAAGCCCTGCAGACGCAGGGCCGACAGGAAAACCTCATAGACCTGCGCGCGCGGCATCGGTTTGGCCGAAACGATATTTACCGTGCCTTTGACGCGCGGATCGATCACGAAATTCCGGCCCGTAATCTCGCTCACGACTTTGACCACGCCTTCGATGTCGGCATTGACGAAATTGAGCGTGACCACATCGGGCTCTGCGCGTTGCGGACGCGCAGCGGGCCTGGCTTGCGCGCCGGCGCGCTTCTTTGGCGCGGGAGGCACCGCCTCGTTCGTGCGCGCCTCCGGACGTGCCTCGGGATTGGGCGCGTCCGCAGCCTTGTCCTGCGCTTGCGCGGACCATCCCGCAACCGAGAGCGCGGCGCCGAGCAGCGCACAACATAGCCTCAGTTTCAGCCTGCCACTTTGCCGCAACATCATGGCTGGCCACATGGGTCGAGTCGAAAACGATTGGGTTTGCTGAAACGGTCGATCATCTGTTTGAACGTAGTGGAGCAGTTTCCGGGGCCTTGACCTTGTCGGGCCAGGTGAGTATTTCCTGTTTGCCATTGCGCTCGAGCGTCACATGATCGGGGCCCACTTCGGCGAGCCGCAACCCCGGTGCCACGTCATCGCCCTCATGCACCGAGAGAATCTGGCGGGGCTCGAGCTCCAGTACGGCGTACCCTTGCCGTCCGGGCGTCGCCGCGACGATACCCAGCAGCCGGATCGCGATTCCGGTCGGCGCAGCCATCACACGTTCCTGGGACGCGGTCCCGAATAGCGCGGCGGCCGACAGGCCGCTGCCCCCCGAAGCAGCCGGTGCGCGCGGCACCGGACCGGGCGCCAGCCAGATCCAGGTCCAGTACGCCGCCACCAGGCTCAAGACCGTCAGAGCAGCCACCATCGCCGAAGCCACCACGATGTTTTTCGCCAGATTTGGGCGGTCGAACAAAACGGACTGCATGCTTGGCTGATCTTTCGCGGGCGTGCAAGATGCGCACGCACAGGGATTGATTTGACGTGAATTACACTGAATTGAAATCAGGTTAAGTTTAAACCGCGCAACGGTATGTGCGCTAGCGAACAGAGAGCGGGTCTGTGTAGGGCATAATTGCGCCCACAGTCTGGAGCGGTACGACCGGCGCGCGACCCTCAGACCTCAATGTAATACACATGGAGGGTTTAATGAAACAGTGGAAACGCCCGCGTGGCTTCACGCTGCTCGAAGTCATGGTCGTCGTTGTGATCCTTGGCATCCTCGCGGCGTTGGTGGTGCCTAAAATCATCAGCCGCCCTGATGAGGCGCGCGTGATCGCCGCCAAGCAGGACATAGCCAGCCTGATGCAGGCGCTCAAACTCTACCGGCTGGATAACCAGCGCTATCCGTCGACGGAACAGGGATTGCAGGCCCTGGTCACGCAACCCGCTTCCGCGCCGCTCGCACCCAACTGGAAAGCCGGCGGCTATATCGAGCGCCTGCCGCGGGACCCTTGGGGGAATCCCTATCAGTACCTCAGCCCCGGGGTGCGCGGCGAGATCGACGTATTCAGCTTCGGCGCCGATGGCGCAGCCGGCGGAGAGGGCAACGATGCCGATGTCGGTTCATGGCAGCTCTAGCATGCATTGGCGCGGGTGATCCGGCGTACCTGCGCTAAACGCCGATCGTCCGGTTGCCGGAATTGCAGCCTCCTTATTGCCCGATCACTTATCGTTTCCGAATCCTCCCGCTCACGCCATCCATGCGCACCCGCGGTTTTACGCTGATCGAGATGCTGGTGGTCCTGCTGATCATGGGGATATTCGTCGGCCTGGTCAGCACCATCGCGCAACCCGATGACCGGGCGCGCCTGCGCATGGAGGCCGAACGCCTGGCACAGTTGCTGGATCTTGCCGCGACCAAGTCGCGCCTGACCGGCCGCCCGATCGCATGGACCGTGGACGCTGGCGGGTATCAGTTCTGGCAGTACAGCGACGAGACTTATTGGACGCAGATCAGCGACGACGATACGCTGCGAGCGCGCAGCCTGCCTCCGGGCATGGTCATTACCAGCCTGCAGATCGAAAATATGCAGTCGGCCAACGCCATGCGCCTCGAATTCACGCCATACAGCCAGATGATTGCATTCAACATCGAAATGTCGTTCGGATCTGCGCACAATACGGTGGCGGGATCGCCCATCGGCGAAGTCTATGTTCTGCCTCGCCTGGAGCGAGCCAATGAGATGGTGCAGCGCTAAATGCGGTGGGTTCACCCTGGTCGAAGTGCTGGTGGCACTGGCCATCGTTTCGATCGCCCTGCTCGCGGCGATGCGCGTGGCGGGCGGGGGTACCAACAGCGTTGGAGAACTGCGCTCGCGCCTGCTCGCGGGATGGGTGGCGGAAGATGTACTGGCAGAACAACGCGCGCGAGGAGACTGGCCATCACTTGGCATCGTGCGCGGCAAGCAACGCCAGGGCGGCGCGGATTTCATCTGGCGCGAAGAAGTCATATCCACGCCCAACGTCATGTTTCGCAGGGTCGAAATCAGGGTCTACGCGCCGCCGGACGAGACACGCGTACTGGCGCGGCTCACCGGATTTCTGGTCAATTCGCCGGCCACAAGACGATGATTGCCACGCCAATCAGCCGTAACCGCGGTTTCACGCTGATTGAACTGCTGGTCGCCTTGATGATACTGGCGGCAGTCGCGCTGATGTCCTACCGGGGCTTGAGCGCGGTGCTCGATGCCCGCGAACACGTCACTCTCGAGACAGAAAAGTGGCGCCGCGTTACCGCTTTTTTTGCGCGCTTCGAGCGCGACGTGCAGCTCGCAGCACCGCGCCCTGTGCGCACGTTGTCCGGCACCGCCGCAGCGTGGCTTGGCCGTCCCGAGGGCACGCGCGACGCCCTGCTCGAGTTCAGTCGTTTCGGCGCGAGCGGCGGCGTCGATACACCGCGTCGGCTCGGCTATCGCCTCAACGACAGCCGCGAGATCGAGTTATGGCTTTGGCCAGGGCTGGACGTCGCTCCGGATACCCAGCCGGCGCGCTATGCGATCCTGCGGGGCGTTTCGGCATTCGAAGTGCAATACCTGAATTCCGATCTCGCGTGGGCCAACGTCTGGCCCGCGTCGCCGGTGGCGCCGATGCTGCCGCGCGCAGTGCGCGTGCGCGTCCTGCTTGCGTCGGGCGAAGAACTGGTGCGCGTTTTCGCGCTCAATTCATGAAAACCGCACAGCGCGGCGTAGCCATCGTGCTCGCCATGGGCGTGGTGGCGATGGCCACCATGGGAGCCGCGGCTATCATGCTTACGCAAAGCACCTGGTCGCGCGCGAGCGAACTCAGTACCGATCACACACAGGCGCAGGTCCTCATCCAGGCCGGTGCGGACTGGGCGCGCGCGTTGCTAGGTTATGACCGGCGCGCCAATAACGTCGATCATCGCGACGAACCGTGGGCGATGCGCCTGCCGGCCATGCCCGTTGAAAACGGCGAACTCACGGGTTATATCGAAGACCAGCAAGGCCGCTTCAACCTCAATAACCTGGTCAAGGACGGCAAGGTGAATGTCGCACAAGTCGCCATTTTCCAGCGCCTGCTCGCCGCGCTGGGCCTGGCGCCCGAACTTGCCGATACGCTGGCGGACTGGCTCGATGCCGACAGCGAAGCGCAGCCGCAAGGCGCCGAAGATGCCTATTATCTTGCATTACAGCGGCCTTACCTGGCGGCCAACCGGCCTTTGATCGACGTTGACGAACTCGTGCTCGTGCGCGGCTTTAACGAGGCGGCACGCGCCCGGCTGGGCTCGTTCGTGAGCGCTTTGCCGCGCTTTACGCCGGTCAATGCGAACACCGCTAGCCCGGAAGTGCTCAGCGCCGTAATCGACGGGTTGAGTCTCGATGCCTCGCGCAGCCTCGTCAGTCGGCGCGAGCGGACGCACTTCCGCAGTTACGACGATTTTTTTCGTCAACTGCCTTCGGGGCTCATCGTCCCCGCGGAAAATATTTCGGTCAACAGCGACTACTTCCTGGCCACCTTGCGCGTGACGATGGGTGGCGCGCGGGCGCGCGGCACGGCCCTGCTGGCACGCAGTAGTACCGAACTCTGGCCCGCGATCATCTGGACCAAGGCGCAATGAGCCTCCTGCGCATTTACGCCTCGCTTCTTGATTCGCCAACACGATGCCAGTGGGCGCTCGTCGGTCAGGGCAGTGAATCGCTCGCCGGAGAAGGCCGGCTTGCAGATTTACCGCGTCGCGCCGAACGCGTGCAACTCGTGGTGCCGGCAGCGCAGGTGCTGATCACGCGAGCGCGCGTGCCGCAGGAAGCCCGCCGTCGTGCCGGCGCCGCGCTCGCATTCGCCGTGGAAGAGCAAACCGCGGGGGAGCCTGAGATGAATCAGGTCAGCTGGCTTGGCACGGTGGGCGAGAACGATGTGCTCGCCGTGGTCGACAAGCCGGGACTGCACCGCTGGCGCGATGCGCTGAACGGCGCCGGTTTCCACGACTACGAGGTCCATGGCGAAACATTCCTGCTTCCATGGACGCCCGGGCAATGGAGTCTCGCGTGGAATGGCCGCGAAGGCTTCGTGCGCACGGGGCAGTTCGAGGGCGCTGCGACCGATTGCGGCGATCGGGAAAACCCGCCTCAGTCGCTGCGCATGATGCTCGCCGAAGTCGAGGCGCAAGGCGTCGGTCCGGGTTCCATCGCAGTCTATACCACCGCGGCGGAAGCAGAACCCGACATCGATGCCTGGACGCGCGCACTCGGTCTCGCCGTGTCCCTGGCAGGGCCCTGGGACTGGCGCAATCAGCCCGCCGATGCCGGGATCAGTCTGGCGCAGGAGCGCCAGGGTTGGAGAGCGTTGGCGGGGACGTTCTCGCGGCTGCGGCCGGCGGGGTGGATATTGCTCGCCGCCCTGGCGATCCAGACGATCGCGATGCTCATCGACTGGAGCGTGCTCGCGCAACAGCAACGCAGCCTGCGCCAGCAGATGGAGACGCGCTTCCGCGCGGCATTTCCCGACGCCGTTGCCGTGGTGGACCCCGTGCTGCAAATGCGCCGTAAACTTGCAGAGGCGCGCCATGCCGCCGGTCAGGTCGACAGCGGGGATTTTCTACCCATGATCGAGAAAGTCGCCGCCGCCATGAGGGATTTGCCTGCCGGGGCGCTGCGCATCGTTTCGTACGAAAGCGGACGCATGACGCTGGAGATTGCCTCCAGCGATGCGGCGGCCATGAAGCGCGTAACGACGCGCTTGACCCAGGCGGGGCTGACCGTCGAGCCCGCGGCAGCGGCCCGTGCGGGTGGCACGACGGTGGTGCTCACGGTACGCGCCTCATGAAAGCGCAGCTGACCGCGCTGTGGGCCGCGCGTTCGCCACGCGATCGCGTGATCATCTCCATTCTGTTGGCTGTGGTGGGCCTTACGCTGTATGTATTGCTCATGCAGACGGCGTGGAATGCGCGCGTGCAACTGCGCGGCAGCGTCAGCGCACTGCGCACCCAGGCATTTACCCTCGATCAGCAGGCAGCCGAACTCGATCGACTGCGCAAAACGCCGCCCGTAGCGACGTCGCAGACTGATTTGCGCACGGTGATCCAGGCCGAGGCAGACGCTGCGGCGTTGTCACGAGCCTTGGTGCGCATCGATGCCGTGGACGCCAATCAGGTCATCGTCGTATTCGGCGCCGTTCCCTTTGCCGAGTGGCTGAACTGGATAACAGGCCTGAAATCGCAGCAAGTGCGTCTGGACGCCTGTCGCATCGAAGCGTTGTCCACACCGGGCCTTGTCAGCGTGACGGCGACCTTGGCGCGGCCCAAACCCAAATGAAGCGCTGGCACGCCGTCACCGTCGGGCTGCTCATTTACATCATCGCCCTGGTCGTCATGGCGCCAGCGACACTGGCCGACGGTGGCCTCAAGCGCGCAAGCGAAGGCCGGCTCAGGCTGACCCAGGCAAAGGGCACCCTGTGGTCCGGATCGGGTCAACTGGAGGTTCGCGATGTGGCTGGCCGCAGCGGAATCGCCAAACCGGTCGCCTGGCGCATGGTGCCGCAGTCGCTGCTGCGCGGAGAGCTACGTTTTGAAGTCGGACTGGACCAGCCGCCCGTGTTATTTCCGGTCACGCTGACTTTGTCAGGCATCGAAATCCGTGATGCGGACATCAGCCTGCCGGCCACGGTTCTGGGATTGGGGGCGCCGAAACTCGCGCCGCTGGGCCTGACCGGCGATGTGCTGATTCGCATCGCGAACCTGTCCATTACCCGGACTGCCATCGACGGGACCGCGACCCTGCAATGGCTGGGCGCAGGCTCGACCCTGACTTCCGTTGCCCCGCTGGGCGACTATGAATTGCGCATCGATGGTGCCGGCGCTATTTTGCAGGCCTATTTGCGCAGCATCGCCGGTCCACTCTGGCTCGACGGCAAAGGCTCCTGGAAGCGCGGCAGCAATCCGGTCTTCGAGGCCAATGCGCGCATCGACCCACAATACCAGGAGCAACTCGTTCCGCTGCTGCGCCTGATCGCCGTGGAGCGTGGGGAGGGGCGCTTTGACCTGAAGCTCAACTGATGCCGGTGCACGACTGCGCCGGGGGGCATCCGAGTTCGTCAAGCGCGGGACGCGGGATGCATTCTTTTTCTTTCGCGCACGGCCGTGGTGTAATGCGCGCTTGTTCAGACAACGGGTCGCCCATGTATTTGCCCACGCATTTTGCCGAAACGCGCATTGAAGTCATGCAGGCCCTGGTGCATGCGCATCCACTCGGCGCGCTGGTAACCATGGGCGCGCAGGGACTTGACGCGAACCACGTGCCCTTCGAGTATGACCCGCATCCGGCGCCCTACGGCACCTTGCGCGCGCACGTGGCGCGCGCCAATCCGGTCTGGCAGGAGGCTTCCGCGTCGATCGAGCCGTTGGTGATTTTCCAGGGGCCGCAGGTCTACATCAGCCCGTCGTGGTATCCGACCAAGAAGCAAACGGGCAAGGTGGTCCCTACGTTCAACTACATCGTGGTCCACGCCTACGGCCCGATGCGCGTCATCGACGATGTGGCCTGGGTACGTGCTTTCGTCGGCAAGCTCACGGACCGGTTCGAGTCGCAGCGCCCTCAGCCGTGGTCGGTGGTCGATGCGCCTGAGGATTTCATCGCGACGCAGGCGCGTGCGATTGTCGGCATCGAGATCCCTGTCACCCGCCTCATCGGCAAATGGAAGGCGAGTCAGAATCGACCCGCCGAGGATCGCGAAAGCGTCGCGCAGG
Organism: uncultured bacterium; assembly: GCA_965233135.1. GTDB lineage: Bacteria > Pseudomonadota > Gammaproteobacteria > Burkholderiales > JACQAP01 > JACQAP01. Next base: position 14,125 of record CBDDRM010000062.1, read on the forward strand.
CATTGCGCGAATCGGGTGCTCCCGCGGGACAGGCGATGGCGTCCGAGATCGAGCGTTCAAGTCATTGAGCGTGCACGGAGGCGGCATCCGACGCGCTCGCGCGATTCGGGCATTCACCGCTAGAATCTCGCGCTCCCATTGACTCACTGAAGATCATGAGATTCAGCCACGCGATGCTGCTATTGCCACTGCTGGCACCCCTTGCCGCGCTGTCTGCCGAATGGGTGTCCATATCCGCGGATGCGGAATCCGCATTCTATTTTGACCGCGCCAGCTTGAAGCGCCAGGGCGAAGTCGTTGAAGTGCTCTTGCTCTGGGATTTCCCCGAAGTGCAAATGACCCGCCGACCCATCAAACCCTATCGTTCGGCAACGCGGCTGACGCGCTATGAGTGCAAGGCCGGGCAGCGTGCGAACGTGGAAAGCACGCTCTATCGCGGCCCCATGGCGAGCGGCGAAGTCACCGAGGTGTACCGCACGCCCGACGAGCAACTGCGTTTCGAATGGGTCAATCCGCAGGCTCCGGGCGGCGAGAGCATGCGACAAGTTTGCGCGGCGGCAGGCGCGAACCCGTGACCGAGCCGATCAGGCGAGCGGGCCGATTCGAATCGCCCGGTCGCCCGGAACACCGGGAATCCCGGACCTAATTCCCGAATCTGCGCATCATCGTCCGGCTATAATGGCGCGCCCGCGACATCCCGGAATCCAATGCTTCAGGCCCGACAGATCGAATGTACCCGCGGCGAACGCCGTTTATTCCAGGATCTGTCGTTTCGTCTGGAAGCGAGGCAGGCGTTACGCGTGAGGGGCGAAAACGGCAGCGGCAAGACCAGCTTGCTGCGAATGGTCTGCGGCCTGTCGCCCGTAGAAACCGGCGAGATCGTCTGGAATGAGAAGCGGATCGCCGCGCAAGACGAGGAGTATCGGCGCGGACTGGTGTTTCTCGGGCACGCAAATGGCCTTAAGGAAGATCTCACGGCAGCGGAAAACCTGAGCAGCGCGCTGGCGCTCGCAGGGATCGAGGCGCAGCGCACGGATGTACACGCCGCGCTGGCCGACGCGGGGCTGGCCGCGGTGGCGGAGCTTCCCGTCAAGCTGCTCTCGCAGGGTCAGAAGCGTCGCGTGGCCTTGGTGCGACTGGCTTTCTGCGCGGACAAGCCGTTATGGATCCTCGACGAGCCATTCAGCGCGCTCGACGCGGCATCCATCGCCCGCATCGCAGGGGTCGTCGTGGCGCACCTGCGGCGCGGCGGTATGGTGTTGTTTACGACGCACCAGGAAGTTGAACTGGCTGGCGCAGAGGTGCGCGCGGTCGAACTGGGGGCGCACTAGTTTGGCAGGATCGGCGTTTGCGGCGTGCTACGCGGTCGCAGCGCGCGATTTGCTGATTGCGGCGCGCCGCCGCAGCGATGTACTCACGACGTTCTTTTTTTTCGTGATCGTGGTGAGCCTGTTTCCGCTGGGGGTGGGTCCGCAACCTGACGTCCTGCGCGAAATCGCGCCCGGCGTGGTGTGGGTGGCGGCGCTGCTGGCCGCGATGCTCTCGCTGCCGCGGATGTTCGCGAGCGATTACGCCGATGGGACGCTGGAACAGCTGGTGCTGACCCCGCAACCCCTGACGTTGCTGGTGGGGTCGAAAATTCTTGCCCACTGGCTCACGACAGGCCTGCCGCTCGTGCTGATCGCCCCGCTGCTCGGGTTACAGTTCGATCTGGCTGCGCAAGCGCTGGTCACGATGCTGGTAGCACTAATGATCGGCACGCCTGCGCTTTCGTTGATTGGCGCAGTGGGCACGGCTTTGACCCTCGGCATACGTGGCGCCGGCGCGCTGACGGCGCTGCTGGTGTTGCCGTTGTATGTGCCCGTGTTGGTGTTTGGAGCGGGCGCGGTTACGGCCTCGGCAAGCGGCCTGAGCGCGGCGGGGCATTTGTCGCTGCTGGCAGCGATGTCGCTCGCAGCGTTGGTATTTGCGCCCTGGGCCACGGCCCTGGCATTGAGAATTTCACTGGAATAGACGCAAGACATGAACTGGTTCAGATATGCCTCGCCTCAGGCTTTTTATCCAGTGGCCGGAAAAATGGTGCCATGGTTCATGAGCGCGGCGGCCCTGCTGGCCCTGATCGGCCTCTACATCGCCTTCTTTGCCGCACCCACGGACTTCCAGCAAGGGGAGGCGTACCGGATTATTTTCATTCATGTCCCCGCCGCCTGGATGTCCATGCTGATCTATCTGGCCATGGCTTTCTGGGCCGGCATCGGCCTGGCGTTCAATACCCGGCTGTCGTCGATGATGGCACACGCCCTGGCGCCAACTGGCGCGCTGATGACGTTCATCGCGCTGTGGACCGGCGCCTTCTGGGGGCGGCCCACCTGGGGCACCTGGTGGGTCTGGGATGCCCGGCTGACCTCGGAGCTGATCCTTCTGTTCCTTTATCTGGGTTATCTGTCTCTGGTCGCCGCGATCGACGACCCTCGCCGTGCCGACAAGGCATCGGCCGTGCTGGCGCTGGTGGGGGCCATCAACGTGCCGATTATTTATTTCTCGGTGCAGTGGTGGAATACGCTGCATCAGGGTTCGTCGGTGAGCATGTCGCGCGCGCCCAGCATGGCGGCCATCATGCTCACCGGCATGCTGATCATGGTGTTCGCTTTCTGGGCGTATTCGATCGCGGTGTCGCTGATGCGGCTGCGGCGCGAGATTCTCATCCGGGAACGCAATGCCGCCTGGGTCAGGCAAATGGAGGGATTCTGAGATGCAATGGTCGAGTGCAGCGGAATTTTTTGCGATGGGCGGTTATGGCCTCTACGTATGGGGTGCATATGCCGTGACCGCCATAGGGATTGCCGCCGAGTTGCTGTTGCTCATGAAACGCGGCAGAACTCCGCATGCCCCGACGGGTCGTAATGCGCATGCAAACCAGGACTGAATAGCATGAAACCCAGACACAAGCGTATCGGCTTGATCGTGGCGGGACTGGCGATACTGGGCATCGCCGCGACGCTGGTGCTGAACGCCTTCCGCAGCAATCTCGTTTTCTTCTTCACTCCCACCCAGGTTGCTGCCCAGGAAGCCCCGCAAGGGCGCAATTTCCGCATAGGCGGGCTGGTTGAAAAGGGAAGTGTGCAGCGTCAGCCGGATGGCGTGACCGTGCGTTTTGTAGTGACCGACACCGCCCAGAGCGTGCCGGTACTGTTTACCGGTATTCTTCCCGACCTATTCAAGGAGGGCAAAGGCGTCGTCGCCCAAGGCAAGCTCGGGGCCGACGGCATATTCAAGGCCTCCGAAGTGCTGGCCAAGCACGACGAAAACTATATGCCGCCGGAAGCGGCCGATGCGCTCGAGCGCGCGAACAAGGCGATGAAAGAATCGAAGACGACATTGATTGAAAAGCAGTGAAAAAGGCCGTGAATGTCGTGAATGTCGTGAATGTCGTAAAAGATGGTTAATGCGCTTCTACCGAGGTTTTTGCCAAAGTTTTGTTTCACGATATTCACGACATTCACGATATTCACGACCTTCACGGCATTTACGACACTTACGGATTTAACCAATGATTCCAGAACTCGGCCATTTCGCACTGATCGTCGCGCTGTGCATTGCGGCGGCGCAGTCGGTGCTGGCGCTGGCCGGTGCGGCCCGCGGCAACTTCAACTGGATGAGTGTGGCGCGGCCCGCCGCGCAGGGCCAGTTCCTCTTCGTTGCTATTGCGTTCGGCTGTCTTGCATACAGCTTCGTCACCAACGATTTTTCGGTGCTCAATGTCGCCTCGAACTCGAATTCGAGCCTGCCCTGGTTCTACCGCTTTGCCGCGACCTGGGGCAGCCATGAAGGGTCGCTGCTGCTGTGGGTATTCATGTTGACGTTCTGGATGCTCGCGGTGAGTGTTTTCAGCCGCCACCTGCCGCTGGAAATGGTGGCACGCATTCTGGGAGTAATGGCGCTTATCTCCATCGGTTTCCTGCTGTTCATGCTGTTCACGTCGAATCCATTCGAGCGCTTGCTGCCCGCGGCGGCCGACGGCAATGATCTGAACCCTCTGCTGCAGGATCCGGGCATGGTGATTCATCCGCCGATGTTGTACATGGGATATGTGGGGTTCTCCGTGGCATTCGCGTTTGCCATCGCCGCCTTGCTCGGAGGCAAGCTCGATGCCACCTGGGCACGCTGGTCGCGTCCATGGACGACCATGGCCTGGGCATTCCTTACGGTAGGCATCGCGCTGGGCAGCTGGTGGGCGTATTACGAGCTCGGCTGGGGCGGCTGGTGGTTCTGGGATCCGGTCGAGAATGCCTCGTTCATGCCTTGGCTGGTGGGCACCGCATTGATCCATTCGCTGGCGGTAACCGAGAAGCGCGGCGGTTTCCGGGTCTGGACCGTGCTGCTGGCGATCATCGCGTTCTCGCTGTCACTGCTGGGCACTTTTCTGGTCCGCTCCGGCGTGCTCACGTCCGTGCACGCTTTTGCCACGGATCCGACGCGCGGCATTTTCATTCTGCTGTTCCTGGTCATCGTCATCGGCGGATCGCTGGCACTATTCGCGTGGCGCGCGCCGAAAGTGGGATTGGGCGGGAGTTTCGAACCGGTTTCGCGCGAATCGGCGTTGCTCGCCAACAATGTACTGCTGCTGGTCGCCGCGGCGTCGGTCATGCTGGGCACGCTCTACCCGTTGTTTCTGGACGCGCTGGGTCTGGGCAAGCTTTCCGTCGGACCACCTTATTTCGAAGCCGTGTTCGTGCCCCTGATGGCACCGGCCGTTTTCCTGATGGGTATCGGGCCGATCGCCAAATGGAAACAGGCGCAACTGCCGGAATTGGCCGCACGTCTGAAATGGGCATTCGTGATTGCGCTGGTTACCGCGTTGCTGCTGCCGTTCACGCTTGGTAAATGGACGCCCATGATCGCCTTCGGGCTGTTGCTTGCGCTGTGGGTGGCGATCACGACTATTCTGAACCTGAAGCAGCGTGTCGCGCAGTTGCGCGCTACGAGCGGACGTGGCGTGATTGCGCAGCTCGGGACTTTGCCGCGCGGCTACTATGGCATGCTGGTCGCGCATCTGGGGGTCGCGGTGTTCATCGCAGGCGTGACACTGGTCAAGGGTTATGAAACCGAGAAAGATGTGCGCATGCGCGTCGGTGATACCGTCGCGGTGGGCGGGTATACGTTCCGCCTCGATGGCCTATCGGCTGTACAGGGTCCGAACTACGAGGCGACGCGCGGCGCGGTGGCGGTCCTGAAGAACGCCACGCCGGTGCGCACCATGTACCCGGAAAAGCGTTTCTATCCGGTCCAGCAGATGCCGATGACCGAAGCGGCGATCGATACGGGCTTCACGCGCGATCTCTACGTCTCGCTGGGAGAGCCGGTGGACGGCGGGGCCTGGGTGGTGCGCGTCTATCACAAGCCGTTCGTGGACTGGATCTGGGGCGGCGCATTTATCATGGCGCTCGGCGGCTTGCTCTCGGTCAGCGACCGTCGCTACCGCATGGCGCGCCGCGCCGAACGCGAAGCGCACGCTGGCGTGACGGTCGTGGCGGCGTGACGGTCGTGATGGACGTTCTCAAGACCATCATGCGCTGCCCTGCGAAAGCGGTTTACTACGACCGATACGTCGTTACGATCGTCACGGCTTCATGAAGCGCTTTCTTCCTCTCGGCATTTTTCTGGTGCTGGCCGTGTTTCTGGCGCTGGGCCTCGGCCTAAATCCGCGTGAAGTGCCTTCGCCGCTGATCGACAAGCCGGCACCCGCCTTTCAGCTGCCGCTGCTTCAGGATCCCGCCCGCACCATGGGCACGGTCGATTTCAAAGGCAAGGTATGGATTCTGAACGTGTGGGCATCGTGGTGCGTCGCCTGCCTGGACGAGCATCCGATTCTGGTCGAGTTTACGAAGAAGCATGACCTGCCGCTATACGGACTGAACTACAAGGATCAGCGCAACGACGCGCTCGCATGGCTGGCGCGCCACGGCAATCCGTATCTGCTGTCCATGCAGGACGGTGACGGTCGCGTGGGGATCGACTATGGAGTGTACGGCGTGCCTGAAACGTACGTGATCGATCGCGATGGCATCATCCGCTACAAACGCATCGGGCCAGTGACGGTGCAGATCATGCAGGAAAAAATCCTGCCCCTGGTGAGGCAACTCCAGGGATGAGAGCCGTCTGCGCCTGCGTGCTGTTGCTGCTGAGCCTTCCCTGCGCGGCCGATGAAGCCGCCGCAACTGCTGCTGATCCTGCGCTTGAAAAACGCGTCGTGCAGTTGAGTTCCGAATTGCGCTGTCTGGTATGCCAGAATCAGTCACTGGCGGATTCCAATGCGGACCTGGCGATTGATCTGAAGAACCAGGTGCGCAGCCAGCTGCAGGCGGGGAAAACGGATGCACAGATCCGCGATTACATGGTCGCGCGTTATGGCGATTTCGTGCTCTACGATCCGCCGTTCAAGGCAAGCACGTTAGTGTTGTGGGCTGGGCCTTTCGCGCTCCTGCTGCTGGGGCTGGCGGGACTGCTCGCGTATATGCGCCGGCGCCAGCGGCGCTTGCCGGCCATGGAACTCAGCGCCCAGGACCATGCACGAGCCGAAGCCTTGCTTCGAGGTGACTCGGGAAATGAAAACCGATGATCGTATTTGCGGCTGTTGCGATTTGCCTGCTGCTCCTCGCGATCGCCATCGTGCTTTGGCCGTTGCTGCGTCGTTCCAGCGCGCCTGTATCCGGGCAGGCGTTGTCCAATCTCGACATTCATCGCGACCAGTTTGCCGAGCTCGCGCAGGACCTGCAATCCGGCACGCTCACGACGGAGGGTTACGAGCAGGCGAAGGCGGAGCTCGAACGTCGCGTCCTGGAAGACGCCGAGCCGGCTACGTTCCCCAGTCCGGCCACTTCCGGCAGGATCGTCCCGGCTGTCGTGGCACTGTTCATCCCGCTCGTGGCTGGGGCGTTGTATCTTTCCCTGGGGAATTTGCAAGGCGTATCCGCCCCGCGCCATCCCGCGGCCGATATGTCATCGATCACCGCCGATGAGTTCCAGGACATGACCGCCAAGCTTGCCGCGAGGATGCAGCAGAATCCGGCGGACGCGCAAGGATGGAAAATGCTTGGCCGCGCTTATCGGGCAATGGAGCGTTTTGCCGAAGCCAATGAGGCCTACGAGAAAGCAGTCGAGCTGAATCCGAACGATGCCGATCTGCTGGCGGATTACGCCGAATCCATGGCGCTTGGCGCCGGGCGATCGCTTGCGGGTGAGCCCACCCGCCTGCTCGAACGTGCACGCAAGCTCGATCCGAGCAGCAGCAAGGTGCTCACGCTGTCTGGCAGTGCTGCGTTCGAACGCAAAGACTACAAGGCGGCCATCGGTTACTGGCAGACGGTTCTCAAGCAGCCCGACGTCAGCGGCGAACTTGCGCAGGCGCTGCAAAAGGGCGTGGACGAAGCCAAAGCAAGATTGGGCGGCAAGGCGCCGCGCGCCGCTGCGGCGCCGGGCAAAGAGCGGGTGAGCGGGGAAGTCTCCCTGGATGCTTCGCTCAGGGACAAGGTTCGCCCGGATGATGCGGTGTTCGTGTTCGCGCGGGCGGCCGAGGGGCCGCGCATGCCCCTCGCGATCGTCAAGGTGCGCGTGGCCGATCTTCCCTACCGATTCTCGTTCGACGATGCCTCCGCCATGACTCCGCAAATGCGCTTGTCCAGCTTTACCGACGTCGAGATTGCCGCGCGCGTGTCGCGTTCCGGAAGTGCGGCACCTGCGGCCGGCGATCTCGAGGGGCTCAGCGGCCGCATCAAGCCCGGCCAGACCGGGGTGCGGGTCGTGATCGATCGCGCGGTGAGCGGACCATGAGGCCAGCCCGCGTGTTGTGCGCAGCATGGCTGCTGGTACTGGGCGTGTCGTTTTCGACCCTGGCGCAGGCCCCGGGCAGAATCAGGCTCAAGCCCGACGTCGAAAGTTTCATCACACGCATGGTGCAGCAATACCGCTTCGACGAAAGTTTCCTGCGCCAGACATTTGCGCAACTCAAGAGCAACGACAGCGTCGTGAAGGCCATCAATGCGCCGGCCACGTCGAAACCCTGGTACGCGTTCAAGGACATTTTCGTCACGCCGACGCGCACGGCAGGAGGTGTTGCGTTCTGGAACGAGCACGCCGAGCTGCTCAAGCGCGCTCGCGATATCTATGGCGTGCCGGAAGAGATCATCGTTTCCATCATCGGCGTGGAAACGATTTACGGCAAGCGCACCGGTTCGTTCCGCGTTATCGACGCGCTGTACACACTGGGCTTCGAAATGCCCGCGCGCGCCACCTACTTTCGCGGCGAGATGGAGCAGTTCCTTCTGCTGACGCGCGAGAACAACCTCGATCCGCTCGTGGTCAAGGGATCGTTCGCGGGCGCAATCGGCATGCCGCAGTTCATGCCGACCAGTTATCGCAAGTATGCGGTGGATTTTGACAGCGATGGCAAGATCGATCTCTGGAACAGCCTCCCCGATATCATCGGCAGCGTTGCGCATTATTTGCACTATTTCGGCTGGGCTGGCGGTCAACCCATTGTCGTCCCGGCGCGCATCAGCGGGTCCGATTCCAAGGAAGTCGTTGAAAAGGGCTATAAGCCGCACATGACCCTGGCGCAATTGGCGCTGCATGGCGTCGAGCCTACCGAGGATGTCGCATCCGATCAGCTGGCGGGTTTGTTCGCGCTCGAGCTCGAACAAGGCCCGGACTTCTGGCTGGCATTGAACAATTTCTACGTTATTACGCGCTACAACCGTAGCAAGAATTACGCGATGGCCATCTATCTGCTGGCCAAGGCCATTGCCCGCGAACGCGAAAGCGCGTTGGCATCCTCGTCCCCGCCCGCCGGCCAATAGCAGGTCGCGGAGGGGGCTTGGACATGACGCCCCTACCGGGTCGAAATGAAGCCCTCTGTGCAACCGAAATAGACAGACGGGTTGTGCGTCAAAACTTCGTGTCTGGCGGCCTCATTGGCTGGTTCCATCGTCGATCCGCTGAGTGGCAAGATGTATGACCTTACGCCCAGGGAAATCAATGCGACGCTGGGTCCGAAAACGGCGCGATCCGCTGTGCCGGCGCTGAAGTTCGTGCTGCTGAAAGATCTGCCGGCGGAGTTGCGCGCCAAAGTCATCACGATCGACTAAAGCGCAGTAAAGCGGGCTCGCCCTGTTTCGCTAGCTGTCCAGCGCGTGTTTCAATTGGTAGAGCAGGGCGAGCGCGTCCTTGGGTGAGAGCGCATCCGGGTCCGCGCTTCGCAATGCTTCGAGCACAGGATGCTCGGGTGGTTGCGCTGGAAGAATCTTGGCTGCAAACAGGTCGCCCTGCGGACTGCGGTTCGCGGCTTCCTGTTCGAGCCTGGCAAGATGTTTCTTTGCGGCGCGCACCACCGGCGCCGGCACGCCCGCCAGTTGCGCGACCTGGATGCCGTAGCTCTGCGACGCCGGACCTTCCTCGACGGCATGCAGGAACACGATTCTGTCCTTGTGCTCGACGGCATCCAGATGGACGTTCGCGACTTCGCGATATTCGTCGGCCAGCTGGGTCAGCTCGAAATAATGCGTGGCGAACAGGGTGTAGCTCTGGCTTGCTTCGACCAGGTGGCGCGCGATGGCAATGGCCAGCGCCATGCCGTCGAAAGTCGAGGTGCCGCGGCCGACTTCGTCCATCAGCACCAGGGAAGTGTTGGTGGCGTTGTGCAGAATGTTGGCAGATTCGGTCATTTCCACCATGAACGTCGAGCGGCCCCCTGCCAGATCGTCCGATGCGCCGATGCGCGTAAAAATCTGGTCCACGGGGCCGATCAATGCACGGCGTGCCGGCACGAATGAACCCACGTGCGCCAGCAACACGATCAGCGCGGTTTGCCTCATATAGGTGGATTTTCCGCCCATGTTCGGCCCGGTGATCAGCAGCAGGCGCCGGCCAGCGTCCAGCCGCGTGTCGTTGGCAATGAAATTATCGATCTGCTTTTCGACTACGGGATGGCGACCGGCCTCGATGTGCAACATCGGTTCGTCGCAGAATTGCGGCGCGCTGTAACCTTCCACCGCTGCGCGCTCGGCGAACGAACACAAGGCATCGAGTTCTGCCAGTGAGCCTGCAAGGCGCTGGAGTACGGGTAACTCTGGCGCAAGCTGGTCGAGCAGACGCTCGTAGAGATATTTCTCCCGGCTCAGTGCCCGATCCTGCGCGGACAGGGCCTTGTCCTCGAAGGTCTTCAGCTCCGGCGTGATATAGCGTTCGGCGTTCTTGAGCGTCTGGCGCCGCCGATAGTCATCGGGGACTTTCTGGGTGTTGGCGTGCGTGACTTCGATATAGAAACCGTGCACGCGGTTATATTCGACCTTGAGCGTGGCGATGCCGGTGCGTTGGCGCTCGCGCGATTCGAGCGCGATCAAGAACTCGCCGCAGTTGTTCTGGATTGCGCGCAACTCGTCGAGTTCGGCATCGAAACCATCATTGATGACGCCGCCTTCGCGAATCATCGCCGCAGGTTCGGATAGCAGGGCCGCGCTCAGCAAATCGCTTAGCGCAGGCCGCGGGGCCACATCCTGAGCCAGGCACGCCAGCCGTAGACTGGCAAGCGGTTGGAGCAGCGCATGGATAGCTGGCAGGACCGCGAGCGTTTCGCGCAACGCCGACAAGTCGCGCGGCCGCGCGCTGCGCAGCGCGATGCGCGCGGCGATACGCTCCACATCGCTTACCGGCCTGAGCGCCTCGCGTATTGGCGCGTATGCTCCAGGGCCGCGATCTCCGAGCAGCGTGGACACCGCATCGATACGCGCCGTGATGATCTGGCGCTCGCGCAGGGGATGGTGTAAAGCGTGGCGCAGCCAGCGCGAACCCATGGCGGTCTTGCAGCTATCCAGAGTGGAGAGCAGCGTAGGCGAGGGCTCGCCACGCAAAGTTTCCGATATCTCGAGATTGCGGCGTGTGGCCGCATCCATGCGCACATAGGCTGAATCATGCTCGACCCGCAGCGCGCGCACATGCGTGATGGCAGCCGTTTGCGTCGCGCGGGCGTACTCGAAAAGTGCGCCGGCCGCGCCCAGAGCCGGTCCGAGGCCGTCGGCGCCAAATCCCGCAAGATCCTGCGTTTCGAAGTGGCGGGTCAACGTGCGCTGTGCGGTTTGCCGGTCGAATTGCCAGGAGCTCAGCCGTTTGACAATTGCGCCCGCCTGGGCCACGGCGGCTTCGTCCAGATCGTCGGATGCCAGGATCTCCGCGGGTTGCAGGCGTTCGAGTTCAGAGGCGAGATGGGCGCGGCGCGTGTCCAGTACGACGAACTGTCCGCTGGCCAGCGACAGCCAGGCGAGCCCCAACCGATCGTTCTCGCAATGAATCGCCAGCAGCAGATTCTCGCGCCGCTCGTCCAGTAACGCCGCGTCGGTCAGCGTTCCGGGCGTGACGACGCGCGTGACCTGGCGTTCAACCGGTCCTTTCGATATTGCCGGATCGCCGATTTGCTCGCAGATCGCAACCGATTCCCCGAGCTTTACCAGCTTGGCGAGGTATTGCTCGACGGAATGGAACGGCACGCCCGCCATCTTGATCGGCTCGCCGCCGGAGGAACCGCGCTGCGTGAGCGTAATGTCCATGAGCTTCGCGGCGCGCACGGCGTCGTCGAAAAACAACTCATAGAAATCGCCCATGCGATAGAACAGCAGCTTGTCGGCATGCTGGGCCTTAATGCGCAAATACTGCTGCATCATGGGGGTGTGTACGGCCCCGGTGGGCGACTCGGGTTTCATGCCCGGCATTATAGTCGCCGCATCGGCGCCGTCTCCCTCCTGGCACGGGTGTGCGCGTCCGCAGCCGGCGACTATCGGA
>CBDDRM010000063.1:0-3379 GCA_965233135.1 uncultured bacterium
GAGCGCGTGGTCAGCTCCTGCTTGAGCTGCTGGCGGAACGCCGGATCGCGCAGCACTTTCTTCAACTGGTCCTCGTCCATTTTCATGAGCGGTTGCCAGGCAGCCAGTCCCTCGAACACGTAAGGCTCGTGCAGCGTGAACTCGAAATTCAGCGGACACGCAGAGACCGCGCCATACAGGCGGTGGCCGCGGCTGCGCGCGGCCGCGATAAGCTCCAGATCCTCAAATGTCGCCTCGGGCGTGACATTGGAATGCAGCAGCGCGGCGACGAGATAAGGCCGATCCGCCGCCGCGGCCAGCGATTCGATCCAGGGGATTGGCGTATCGGAGGCCTTGGTCATCATCAACAAGCCCCTGCCCCCTTCGCGCAGCGCGCTGGACAGGGACAGCATCTCCTGTTCGTCCGCCAGCCGCGAGGGCATCGGGATGCCCGCTTCGCCGTTGTGCTGATAGGAGCGCGTGGTGGAAAAGCCGCAGGCGCCGGCTTCCATCGCCTCGACGACGAGCCGGCGCATCTGCGCGACTTCGTCGGGCGTGGCCGCGCGCTTGGCCGCATCGTCGCGCAGCACGAAGGTGCGCACGCTGGAATGGCCCACGAAGCAAGCGACGTTCGGCCCGACTCCTTTTCTCTCGAGCATGTTCACGTATTCGGGAAACGATTCGAAGTTCCATTCGATGCCCGCACGCAGGGCATCCAGCGACATGCCTTCGACATGCGTCAGATTGCGCATCGTCAGGTCGCGATCGGCCGGCCGGCACGGCGCGATGGTGAATCCGCAGTTGCCCATGACGATCGTGGTCACCCCGAGGGCAGGTGACGGATTCACGAACGGGTCCCAGGTGATCTGCGCGTCGTAGTGGGTATGGTTGTCGATGATGCCGGGCATCAAGGCCAGCCCCTTGGCATCGAGGCGGCTGACTGCATCGCCATGGACTTGCCCGACTTCGGTAATGCGCTCGCCCTTGACTGCCACGCTGCCCCGCCGGGGCGCGGTGCCGGAGCCGTCATAGATGGTCGCGTTTTCGATGATCAGATCGTGCATGGCTCCTCCTCTGCGGCGCGAGCGGCGCGGGTTTTTTGGTGACAGCGCCGGGTCGGCGCCTTTGAGCGAGGAGTTTACCGGAGGCGCGCACCCCCCGCCGCACGCGCGCACCGTCTTTTGAAACGGTGAGGCGTTTTTGGGTACGTTATCCCCGGTAGTAACGTCTGGCACGGTTCTCCGCCTGCTTGATCGCGCCTTCGATACTCGATGCGCCGGAGGCTGCCTGCGCGAACATGTTGACCACGATGTAGTCGGCCATGGTGCCGGCGGAAGCCGTGCCGAGTTTGCCGGCGAGTCCATTGTCGCGCGTCAGTTCCGGCACCCGCCGGTACGGAAGCAGCTTCGGATCGGCTTTCCAGAATTTTGTGTCCGCGTATGCTTTCAGGGGTTGCTGCACATAGCCGGTTGCAGTCGAAAGCGCGGTGGCGCCCAGCGCTTTCAGCACGTCACGACGGGACAATTCGCTCATGGACGCCTCCTTGCGACCGCGAATGCGCGACGATAACGCGATGGGGCGTAGCTTGTTCAGCTCATCCGGAATAACGCACTTCGAGCACTTCGAGCGTGGTGGCGCCAGCGGGGCGGTTCCAGGTCACCGTGTCCCCGACTTTTGCTCCCATCAGTGCCGTGGCCAGCGGCGATTGCCAGCTGACTTTTCCTTTGACGACATCGGCTTCGTCTTCGCCAACGATGGTGAAGGTGTGCGTCTCGCCGCTTTCGTCTTCGGCCTGCACGCTTGCGCCAAAGCGCACTTCGTCGCGCGGCTGCGCGGACCCGTCCACGGGAATTGCGCTTTCGAGCTTGGCCTGGTAATAGCGCAGGTCGCGCTCGATCTGGGAAAGTTTCGGCCTGTCGAAATCCTCTGCCGCGCGCTTCAGTTCCGCGTGCTCCGCTTGCAGTTCATCGACTTTCGCGCGCAAGCCCTCCAGACCCGCGGGCGTCACGTAATTGGGCTCTGAACTCACCGGACGTTCCGGGAGCGCCTCGTCTATAAGCGCTTCATTCTCTTCCTTGACGAAAGCACGGCTCATTGGGCACCTCTCGAGGGGTAAACGGCGCTTGCCACGGCGACAGAACGGTGGCAAGCGAGGAAGAACGGACACGCATTCAGTTCCTGCAGCATCCGGATTCCTGCGTTTGAACGCCCGGTCGCGACATCGTTCCGCAAAAACAGGGCAAGCCCGGACTGTACACTTACGGCCGTAATCCGAACAAACTTCCCGCAGGAGGGTGCATGAAGTCCATTGGCAAGATATTTCTGACCGGCGTGCTGACCGTATTGCCAGTCGTTGCCACAGTCTATCTGTTCATCTGGATGGTTACAAAGATCGAAGGTTTCCTGGGCCGGCAACTCAAATTGCTGATTCCAGACGAACACTATCACGCGGGCATGGGCATGCTCGCCGCGGTGGTGGTCATTTTCGTGGTGGGCCTGCTGATGCGGGCGTGGATCTTTCAGCAGGTCATGAAACTGGGCGAGCGCGCGTTGCTTGGCATTCCTTTCGTGAAAGTCGTATACAAGGCGCTGAAAGACCTGTTCGCGATGTTTTCCGGCGACGAGCAGAGCGGCATGCTGCAAGTCGTCTGCGTCGAACTTCCGGGCACGCAAATGAAGCTGCTGGGCTTTGTCACCCGCACCGATTTCTCCGACCTCGCGACGGGGGTCGCGGACGCCGGCGATGACGCGGTCTACCTGCCGATGAGTTATCAGATTGGCGGCTATACGGTCATGGTTCCGCGCAGCCAGATCACGCCGGTAGAGATGGCGCGAGAACAGGCCATGCGGTTCATCCTGACGGCGGGGTTGACGGCGGGGAAAACATCCGATAATGCCGGGTGAAGCGGTTGTCACGATCGGAGGCTTTTTGTCGCGGACAACGGGTAACGGCGGTGCCATGCGGATCGCAACCGTTTCACGGCTTCGAGCAGGTTTTATGCTATAAGGATGTCATATCCGACAACTACGACTCGCTCACAGGATTCGCTCTACCAGGTTCGTTTAACCCGATTCGCTCACCCAAGACCCAGCTCCCATGGCCCGTTACGTCATCACCGTCGAATTCTTTCTGCATCCCGGCACGCTCGAACCTTTTCTGCGACTGATCAAGGACAATGCGCGCCAGTCTCTGGCGGACGAACCGGGATGCGACCGCTTCGACGTTCTCATCGAGAAAGGTGCGCCTGACCATGTATTGCTGTACGAAATCTACAAGAATCGCGCGGCATTCGATGTGCACCTGAAATCGAAGCACTTTGCGCAATTCAGCACGGCGTCCCAGCGCTACGTGAAGGACAAGAAAATCATCGAGTACGAATATACGAACGACACGGAGAGC
>CBDDRM010000064.1:0-4976 GCA_965233135.1 uncultured bacterium
TCGATGTCCATGATCAAACAAGCGGCCATGGCCGTACTCCGTTGGTGCATGTCCGGAACGCACGGCAACCCTTGACTTGAATCCAGCCCGAAGCGACATAATCTTAACGGTTAAACTGCAACCCGGCCGTTCTCGGATCACAATCGATGAAATACAAGGACTACTACGAAATCCTGGGCTTGAAGCGGGACGCCAGCGCGGACGAAATCAAGAAAGCGTACCGCAAACTCGCCCATAAATATCATCCGGATGTTTCGAAGGATCCGAAGGGTGAGGAACAGTTCAAGGATGTTGCAGAGGCCTACCAGACGCTGAAGGATCCGGAAAAGCGCGCCGCTTACGACAATCTGGGAAGGCATCGTCCTGGCGAGGAATTCCGTCCTCCACCAGACTGGGGTAGCCGATTCGGCGAGGGCAACTTCTCTTTCGAGGATGTCGACCTGTCTGATCTGTTCGCCGGCTTGGGTGGCGGAAGGTTCCGCACCGGCGGGCGGCGCAATAATTTTCCAATTGCCGGTCAGGATTTCGAAGTCACGGCCCCGATCACCATCGAGGACGCCTACCGCGGCGCGGAAATCGACCTGAACCTCAGTTTGCCGGAATACGACGCCCAGGGGCGCATGCACCGTGTGCCCCAGGTGATCAAGGCACGCATTCCGAAAGGCGTGACGAGCGGGGAGCGATTGCGACTGCCTGGCAAGGGCGGCAAAGGGGTCAATGGCGGGCCGAACGGTAGTTTGTATCTGACGATTGAAATGCAACCGCATGCGCTGTATCGCGTCTCGGGCCATGATCTTTTTCTCGATTTGCCGCTGGCGCCCTGGGAAGCCGCGCTTGGCGCCAGCGTAGAGGTGCCGACTTTGGGCGGCACGGTACGCATGAAAATCCCGGCCGGTACCAACACCGGTCAGAAGTTGCGGCTAGGCGGACGCGGATTGCCCAAGCGCCGGGAAGGTGAAGGCGATTTGTTCGCCGTCGTGCAGATCGTCGTGCCACCGGCCCTCGGAGAACGCGAGAAATCCCTGTTCAAGGAATTGGGCGCCGCATCGAGTTTCAATCCACGTGCGACATTCCCGTCCGGGCAGTGATCATGAAAGAGGAAGTTACCGAAGCCCAATGGCTGCTGGCACGCGATGAAATCCCGGTCGAACAACTGGCCGAACTTACCGGATGCTCTATCGAACTGTTGCAAGAGCTGGTTGAACACGGGGCGCTGGCACCCAACGATCCCAACTCCACACACTGGACTTTCGCTCCGACCTGCATCCACAGCGTATGCGCGGCGCGCCGCCTGCATGACGATTTCGAACTGGACGCGAACGCAACGTCCCTTGCCTTGACGCTGATCGGCCAGATCCATAGGCTCGAAATCCAAGTGCAGGTTCTGCAGTCGCAGATACCGAAGATGGGCAAGAAAGCCTAGGAGCGCTCGCCCGCGCACGGCAAACCCATCTTCTCCTCGCGCTTAATTGGGCGATAATCTGACGCTTTACCCTGACTTCCCAAAACCAGGAAATGCGGCAAATTCCGAACGACGCTTCCGGGGTGCCCGAATTGGCCGGTCCGGACGCCCCCCCGGAGCTGATTGCAGCCCTATACGAAATCCTGGACGCCACCATCCTGCTGATGGAAGCGGATCTGGGCAATATCCAGCTGTATGACCCGGTCGATAAAACCTTGGCGATCGTCGCGCAGCGCGGGTTCCCCGCGGGATTCCTGGAATTTCTGGGCAAAGTAACGATCGATGACGAAACGGCGGGCGCCCGCTCGCTACGCCACCGGCGGCGGGTGGTCATTCAGGACGTGACGATCGATGCCGCCTATGCCCCCTATCGTAAAGCCGCGGCGCTCGCCGGTTTTCGGGCTGTGCAATCCACACCGATCATAGGGCGCGATGGCCGGTTCCTGGGCGCTTTGCTGACGCATCTGCGTGAGCCCCGGGATTTTTCCACTCGCGAATTGCGCGTGCTCGATCTGTACTCGCGGCAGGCGGCCGATGAGATTGTGCGCACGCGCGTCGAGCGCGACCTGGCAGCGGCTCGTCGCCGCCTAGATGCCGCGCTGATCGCGGCGGAAGTGGGTGTTTTCGAATGGAACGTAATCACCGATCAAGTGTTCGGCGACGCCAATTACATGAGGCTTTTCGGATTTGCCGCCGGACAGGAATCGGTATCGCTGTCGGCACTGGCCGAGCGCATTCATCCGGACGATAAGCAGGCACGGCTTGACCGGTTGAAACTCACGATCGATACCGGCGTTCCGTATGAAAGCGAGTACCGCATCCTGGTAGGCGGCCAGACACGATGGGTCGTCGCACGCGGCATGATCGAACGTGACGCCAAGGGTCGTGCGTTCCGCTTGCCCGGCGTATTGCTGGATATCACGACGCGCAAGCAGGCGGAACTGGAACGCAAGAGTCTGGCGGACGATTTCGGCCGCTTGTCGCGCATTCACCAGACCATCCTTTCCACAACGGACGATTTCGCTTCCGTCGTGGACCGCGACGGACGCTATCTCTACGCCAACCGCTACCTGCTCGAAGTATGGGGCAAAACCTTGCCCGAGATCCTGGGCAAGACGCGTCTTGAACTGGGTTACGAACTCTCGCATCATGAATTGCACATGCGCGACATCGCGCAGATACTCGAGTCCAGGCAGCCCATCCGCGGCGAGATCGCCTATACCAGTCCCACCGGCGTATCCGGTATCTACGACTACACTTTTACGCCCGTGTTCGGGCCCAACGGCGAGGTCGAAGCGCTCGTTGACACGAGCCGCAACGTGACCGAGCGCAAGCGCAACGAGGAAGCCTTGCGCGAAATGGACCGGCAAAAGAACGCATTCCTCGCCCAGCTCGCCCATGAACTGCGCAATCCGCTCGCGCCGATTCGCAACGCAACGCGCGTGTTCCGCCAATCCCACAGCGGGCACCCGGATGCGGTCTGGGCCAGCGGGGTCATCGACCGTCAGGTCGATCATCTGACGCGGCTCATCGATGACCTGCTCGACGTTTCGCGCATCACGCGCAACAAACTGGAACTGCGCGTGCAGCGCGTCGAACTTCAGGAGGTCGTGCGTAGCGCCGTCGAGATCTGCCGCCCGTTGATCGATCAGAACGGCCACGAGGTCCTGATGCGCATGGCGCCGGAACCCGTCTGGGTGCTCGGGGATCTTGCGCGCCTCTCGCAGGTGACGATGAACCTGATCACCAATGCCGCCAAGTACATGGATCCGGGAGGGCAAATCGAGATTTCAGCCCGGCAGGAGCAGCAGACCGCGGTGTTGCGCGTCAAGGACACGGGCATCGGCATGAATGCCGAAACGCTCGAACGGGTATTCGACATGTTTTATCAGGCCGACTCCTCTCTGGAACGCTCGCAAAGCGGTCTCGGCATCGGATTGTCCCTGGTGCGCTCCGTAGTGCAATTGCACAGCGGCACGGTTGAAGGCTTCAGCGCCGGACCCGGTAAAGGTTCGGAATTCGTGGTTCGTCTGCCCGCGCAAACCAGCGAGCTACCGGCGGCCTCGCCTGCACCAGCCCCCACCGAAAGCGCAGAGCCCGGCGAGTCGCGGCGCGTGCTGGTGGCGGATGACAATCGCGACGCAGCCGAATCCCTCGCGATGTTCCTGAAGCTCTCCGGTCATGTCGTTCATACCGCCTACGATGGGGCCGAAGCCATCGATGCAGCGGAAACTTTTCGGCCGCAGGTCGTATTGCTCGACATCGGCATGCCGAAGATGAACGGCTACGAGGTCTGTCGGCGCATCCGCAATCGCGACTGGGGCAAGAATGTACTGATCATTGCCCAGACAGGATGGGGGCAGGAAGAAGACAAGGTGCGCACGCGCGACGCGGGCTTCGATGACCACCTGGTCAAGCCGGTCGATCCGACGAGCGTAATCAAACTGCTTGCTCGCGGGCGAAGCGCTGATTGAGCAAGCTTGATGACCGTCATCCCCGTGCCCGCGATTGCGCGAGGATGACGACGATCGGGAAGAATGACCCATGCATGGCGCACGTCGCACGGCGTAGCGGTTGATTGGCTCCGGAACTTCATTTCATGCGAAACCGAAAAATCCGCGTCGCCGTACTCGACGACTGGCAAGGGGTAGCGCAACGCAGCGCGGACTGGTCGGCGCTTGAAGCGCGAACCGAGGTGGTTTTTCTTGAAGCGCCTTTTTCCGATCCCGACGATCTCGCTGAAACCTTGCGCGAGTTCGACATCATCATCGCCATGCGCGAGCGCACCAGATTTTCCAGGGAGCTTCTGGATCGCCTGCCGAAACTGCGCATGATTGCGCTGACCGGCGGGCGCACATGGACCATGGATTTCGCCACACTGAACGCACGCGGCATTCCCGTTTGCCATACCGGCGGCGAAAAATCCGGTGCCGCGACCGCCGAGCTCGCGCTGGGCCTGCTGTTGTCCGCGGCCCGGTTCATCAACCGCGGCGATGCCTCGATTCGCGCCGGCGGTTTTCAGGGCAGAGTGCCGGCAGGAGATGTGCTCGACGGCAAGACGCTTGGCATCGTCGGACTGGGCAAGATCGGCGCGCGCATGGCGCGCTACGGCCACGCGCTCGGCATGCAAGTGCTGGCCTGGAGCGAAAACCTCACGGCAGACCGGGCCGAGGCGGCCGGCGCGAGACTCGTGGACAAGGCAACCCTGTTCGCGCAATGCGACGCCATTTCCCTGCATCTGGTGCTCTCCGAGCGCACGCGTGGCATCGTCGGCGCCCGGGAACTCTCCGCCATGAAGCCGGGCGCGATTCTGGTCAACACGGCGCGCGGGCCACTGGTGGATGAAGCGGCGCTACTCGCGCGGCTCGAGACCGGAAAACTGATTGCCGGACTAGATGTGTACGCGCAGGAGCCGCTGCCGCAGGACCATCCGCTGCGCCGCCTGCCGAACACCGTGCTGACCCCTCATCTAGGTTACTGCGTGCGCGACGTCTACCGGCAGTTCTATGCGGAG
>CBDDRM010000065.1:0-2506 GCA_965233135.1 uncultured bacterium
GGCCGGTAACCGGCGCGCTCGATCGCGCGCATCAGCATGGTCAGCGCTTGCTCGTTGGAATCAAAGGCGGGCCAGAAACCCCCTTCGTCTGCCACGCCCTGGAGTTTGCCGGCCTGCGCCATGAGTTCGCCCGCGGCGCGATAAACCTCGGCAGTGATGGCGAGCGCTTCGGCGAAACTGCGCGCGGCCAGCGCCATGACCATGAAGTCCTGGATGTCGACGCGCCGGCCGGCATGCGCGCCGCCGCCGAAAATCTGGATCTCCGGCAAGGGCAGGCGCACGCCGCGGCCTTGCGCGAGATACGCATAAAGCGGCAGATGCTGCGCGGCGGCCGCTGCATGCAAAACCGCCATCGAGGTTGCGATCATGGCATTGCCGCCGAGCCTGGATTTGTTCGGCGTGCCATCGCAGGCGATCAGCGCGTCGTCGATCTGCGCCTGTTGCATGACGTCGCGACCCACAAGCAAGCGCGCAATCTGGTTATTGACGTTGGCCACCGCCTTGGCCACGCCCATGCCCCCGAACGCCTGCCCGCCATCGCGCAGGTCCACCGCTTCGTGCGACCCGCGCGAGGCGCCGGCGGGGGCGATTGCCCGCCCCATGCTCCCGGCGGCATGTACTTCGACTTCGACGGTGGGGCGGCCACGAGAGTCCCACACGCGCCGGGCGTGCACTTTGCTGATACTGGTATCGGTCATGTTTGTTTCGTTTCGGCGAACTCGCGCTGCCAGGCTGCCCTCACGCTGGCGAAATCGTCCACCGGGTCGAGCAGCAGCGCGCGAGATACGCGGCGCACGCGGTCGCGCTGCGCCTCGTCAGTGATGTATTCGACCGGCGACTTGCCATCGATGCGCCCCAGCAGCAAGCCGGGCAAAAGATGCGCGCCCCGTTCTTCGATATCGGCTCGCGTCTCCCAGGTGACGTGCGCCAGGTAACTTTCGGCCAGCGCATCGAAACTCGCGAGATAGCGGGGCTGCCATTGAGGGCGCCAGACGCACTTGAGCAGCAGATGATTCAGGCAGAACGCGAGATCGAAGGCCGGATCGCCGTACCACGCGCATTCCGCGTCCAGAAACACCGGACCGTCCGGACCCACCAGAATATTCTTCGGACTGACATCGCCGTGCACCAGCGCCTTCTTGGTGGCCGCGGTGACGCGTACCAGGCTTTCGAGGCGCGCGGCGCAGTCGGCGTGCTTCTTCGCCGTGGCGGACAAATACGGCTCGAGCCGGATCGGCAAAAAAATATGGTCTGTCGGGAATTTTTGCGCGATATCGGCGCGTCCAGCGGTCTGTCCATGGATGGCCGCGATGCGCCGGCCGACTTCGCGGGCGACCTCCAGGGAAATGACGCCGTCGCGCAACTGCGTTTTCCAGACCGGGTAGCGGGCCTCATCGAGGAAGGCCATCGCGAACATGCCGGTTTCGCGGTCTTCGCCGAGAATGCGGGGCACTGCGAGCGGATCGATGCCGGCGGCAGTGCGCATCCAGTCGATTTCGTACCGGTTGCGTTCGACCGGGGCCTGCCAGTCCGCCTGCACTTTCAGTTTCGGTAGTGCGCGCTTGATGCAAAGCGGCCCGCCGTCGAGTTCCACGCGCACGATGTCAGAGGACACACCGCCGGTCAGCGGTGTAATGGAGGGGGTTTCGCCTGGCTTCAGCAAACCCATGCGTCCGAGTGCAGCCAGAAACGGATCGTTGCTCATGATTATCCGGGGAAACCCGCACGCAGCCCATGCCGTACGGGCGCTGCATCGTCATCCGTATCGCTTCGCGCAGTGCGCGACAATGCGGACGCGAACTTTATCACACCTGCATGCGCGCCCCGCGCCGTGTCCACGGCCGATCGGGCGCGCGGCGCGGCTTCACGCCTGGCCGCGCTGGTGGCGGTCGCAAAGTCGATTGACAAGCAAATGACGGCATTTGTATTGTGGTTGTCTTCGCAGGCGATGAGGGCAAGTCTGCAGCGGGAAGTCCATGGCCAAGATCGCGGTTTTCAACCAGAAAGGCGGCGTCGGCAAGACCACGACATCGCTGAACCTCACGGCAGCGCTGGCCCGGCGAGGCTACAACCCGTTGTCCATCGACCTGGATCCGCAAGCCCATCTGTCCTATATCTGCGGCAGCACCGTGGGCAATGCCGATGATTCGATGTTCGGCTTCTACCAGAGCATCAAGCCACTGACCCAGTTGATCCGCCCGGCGACGGGCGGCTGGCTGGTGATCCCGGCCCATGTCGAACTATCGAAGGTGGACACCCAGTTCGGCAAGGGCCCGAACATTCTGAACCGGCTCAACGTCGGCATCGTCAAGGAGAATCTGAACACCGGGCGTCCCATCGTGCTGGACTGTTGTCCGGTGCTGGGGGTGCTGAGCTTGAGCGCGATTTTCGCGTCCGACCGCGTGCTGATTCCGGTCTCGACCGATTATCTGGCGGTGCATAGCGTGTTTCAGGTCGAAAAGACGCTGCGCGCACTCGAGCACGTGCTGCGCAAGCGCGTGATGCG
>CBDDRM010000066.1:0-4406 GCA_965233135.1 uncultured bacterium
CGTCGCGTTCTATTTTCTGGGCGCAGGCATATTGCATACGCTGGGCCAGGTGCCCGAGGGCAACGAGACGATACGGGTGTTGTCGGCGATGTACAGCGAAACCATGGGAACCTTCGGACTGTACCTGTTTTACGTCGGCGCGCTGTTCGTTCTTTACAGCACCATTTTCTCGGCCACGGCTGCCAACTCGCGCATCTTTGCCGATCTCGCCCGCTTGAGCGGCGCGTTCACGCCGGACAATCACGCGGCGCGCATGCGCTATCAGAACGTTTTCATCGTGCTGCTGACCGTGATCCCCTGCGCCGTGTATTTCGGCACAGGCGAACCGGTACGCATGGTCAAGGCCGGCGGCATCGTGCTCGCGCTGATGCTTCCCGTGATCGGCATCGCCGTGGTGTACTTGCGCCATCTGCGCCTGCCGCCCGAAGTCGCGCCAAATCGCCTCGTCACGGCCGTATTGTGGCTGATCACTGCATTGATGATCGTGACCATGTCCGCCTTCGTGCTGCTGCAACTCGGGGTGCTCAAGGCGTAGTGCGCGGCCGCCCCAGAGCGAAGCGAGCTTTCTTCAGACCCAGCATGTAGGGGATCGAGCGGATGATAATGCTGCCGGTAGTGCGCATGCGCGCCAACAAGGTGCGCTTCGGTACCGGAGGAAGCTCCGTGGCCACTTGCCTGATGTCGATGAAATAAGTCTGCACCGGGCCCAGCCCTTCGAACTCCTGCGCGAGCGGCACGGTGCGCGTGCGTATCGTTTCATCGCTTAGCTCGAACAACGGCTCCGAGAGCAGCATGTACTCTGGCACCGGCACGGTATTCTTCAGCATGCGGTGAACCAGGATCACATCGAGACCGGCGAGCTTGGTGATATGTTTCACGCGCTGCAAGGCGACTTCGCCAAGGTGCGCGACAAACTTGACCTGCAGTTTTCTCGTGCCCCGGCACCCCTCACACTCGCAATCGCTGAGAGTCTGGATACGTTGCCGCACCGTGTGAAACGCACAATGCATCGCGACGACGTAGTCGGCCACCCGCCGCGCGACCGTCGCCTCGTCGCCTTCTTGCGGCCATGCATAGAAGAATGCGGCATCCCCTTCGATTTCCAGCAGCGTCAGGTCGGGCGCCGCGTCGATCACCGCTTCCAGCAGGCGCGCAACGATTTCCTGCGCGTGGGCGAGACTCGTTCTATGGGCTTTCATGAAGCTGGTGTAGCCGCCGATATCGGCGATGACCAGCAAGGCTGAACGAACTGCCATGATCGATCGGGTGACCTCTCGGAGACAACGCGCACAATTCGTGCGACGGCGGACTGATTGTGTCGGGGGCCCGAAGTATACCCCCGACACTGGTCCGCCGCGGGTCGCCGAATTCGAGCCGGCATTTATGCAATGATGCGGGCTCGATCAGCGGTGCTGCGTACCGGCCCCATGAAAGGATTGCCATGGACTTTCGATTGACCGACGAGCAGGAGCATCTGCGCGATGCGTCGCGTAAATTCGCGCAGACGCAATTGCCCGACCTTGCGCAACGGCTGGAGGAACAAAACGAACCCGTCCCGCCGGAAATGATGCAACGCTACGCGGCGCTCGGCTATCTGGGCATCAATCTTCCGGAACAATACGGGGGCCACGGGCTCTCGCATCTCGATGCCGTCATCGTGCTCGAAGAGTTTGCCAAGGTCTCGCCCGCGGTGGCGTTTCCGGTGTTCGAGTCCTGCTTTGGGCCGATTCTCGCCATCGCGCATTTCGCGCCCGAGGCCTTGCGCAAGCGCCTCATCCCGCAGGTCGTCGCCGGTCAGTGCATTGTCGCGGTGGCGATGTCGGAGCCGGATGCCGGCTCCGCGCTCACGGACTTGCGCACGCGCGCGACGGTGAAAGGCGATGTCGTTCATATCAACGGTGAGAAACGCTGGTGCTCGGGGGCCGGCCACGCCGACGGGTATCTGGTCTATTGCCGCATGTCCGATGAGCCCGGCGCCAGCGGCATCGGCGCGGTCTATGTCGAAAAAGGTGCGAAGGGTTTCAGCTTCGGCAAGCGCGAGCCGCTGATGGGCTTTCGCGGCATTGCCTCCGCCGACATGCACTTCGACGATGTGCAGATCCCGGCAGGCAACGTAGTGGTCTCCTCTGGCGGCGGCTTTCGCAAGCTCATGGAAGCTTTCGACCTGGAGCGCTGCGGAAACGCCACCATGAGCCTGGCGATTGCGCAGGGCGCACTCGACTACGTGCTCGATTATGTGCAGCAACGCAAGCAGTTCGGCAAGCCGATCGTCGAGTTTCAGGCGGTACAGTTGCGGCTCGCGGACATGGCCATGAAGGTCGAGGCTTCCCGCCTGTTGATCCATCAGGCCGTGTGGAGCGCCTCCGAAGGCATGCCGTCCATCAAACAAAGCTCGATCGCAAAATGCTTCGCCAACGAGATGGTGCGCGAAGTCACCGGCAACGCGCTGCAGATGATGGGCGCGTACGGCTACAGCACGGCCTTCCCCATCGAGCAGCGCATGCGCGACGCCTGGGGCTGGGGCATCGCAGGCGGCGCCATCGATATCCAGAAAACGAACATTGCCTCGGCGCTGATTGGCCGGCGGTTCGATCAGCGGCGCTGAAGCGGCGCTTGTAGATCCACACCTTGCGACGCGGCTGCCATGAGCCTCGTCGCGTCCGAACCGCTGCCCGGACGGCCATTCGTCAGCCTGCATACTTTATGCCCGATTGTTGCCAATTCGCCCACGGATGATGGAGCAGGCCACCGGCCAATCAGTCGCGACCAGCCGGCTTTCAAGTCGGCTTTGCGAAAACCGCTCGCGAAGTCTATAAATGTCTCAGCAACGCCGAGCAGACACGCGCAGTGATGCTGTGAAGTGTGTCGCGGCTGCCTCATCAGGCCGCACTTAACCAAGGAGGGACAAGTCATGAAGATCGGAGGACTAACATTGTCATGTCTTTTGGCTTCCATCGTCGCAATCGCCGGGCTGAGCGCGGCGCTTCCCGCGCGAGCCCAGAACGCGAAGGCAAACATCGATCGCATCGTCGTTTTCGGCACCAGCCTGTCCGATTCCGGCAACGCCTTTTTCTGGCTGTCACAGCCTGCAAACCGGGCGTGTGGCACGCGCCAGAACGTGCCGCCCTACGATGCCCTCGACGATCTGACGATTCCGGATGGCCCGTACGCGAAAGGCGGCCATCACTTCACCAATGGCGCCACCTGGGTGGAAGGTTTCGCGCGCTACCTGGCGCTCGCCGGCAACGCGCGGCCCGCCCTGCAGCACGGCGGCAAGAAAGCCAGCAATTACGCAGTCGGGGGCGCGCGAGCCGTGGCAAATTTTCCCTGCCGGTTCAACCTGCCCGATCAGGTTCGCACCTATATCACCGATTTTCCGCAGACGCCTCCGCGCACGCTGGTGGTGATCGAGATTGGCGCGAATGACGTCCGGGATGCTTTGGAAGCGGCGGCTACCAGTGATCCGCGGCCTTACATTACGAACGCGCTACAGACCCTCGCGTCGACCATAGTCCAGCTCTATGGTCATGGCGCGCAGAAATTCCTGATCGTCAATGTTCCCGACATCGGCAAGACGCCGGCCGCGCGACCGTTTGGCCCGGCAGTCGCTGCATTCGCCAATGTCCTTGCCAGAACTTATAACGACGGACTTATGACGATGGTACAGGGACTGAAAGCATCAGGCATCGACATCACGGTCCTGGATATCTATACGACGGTCAATGACGTCATTGGGGAGCCCGCGCAATATGATTTCTCGAACGCGACGGACGCCTGCGTCACGCCAAATCTGCCGCCGTTCACGTGCGCGCAACCCGATACGTACGTCTTCTGGGATGGCATCCACCCGACGAAAGCCATGCATGCCCATATCGCGCAGCAGGCGATCGCGTCAATGTCCGCGCCTTGAGGAAACACAAAATCGTGAACTGGGACTGGGACCCGATACGATGATGGATGAATAACGACAGGTAAACCGCGCCGCACGGGGTTCCGGCCTGGCCGGAAGTCAAACACGGTTTACCGTTTACCGTTCACTTCTACTTGCCCGCAGGCAGCGCGACCAGCCGCTCTTCCGAGTTTTTCGAGTTCTTCAGAGAATCGAAACGCGATCCCATCGCGGTGCCCAGGCGCGACAGGCGCTCGTCCGGGTGCGGATGGGTCTTGAACAATAGGGCCACGGCAGAGTTATCGGCCGAAGCGGCGCTGATCTCCTGTAGCACGGCAGGTAAACCGAACGGGTCGTACCCGGATCGCGCGGCCAGCACCACGCCCATGCGATCGGCGTCGAACTCCGCGTCCTTGTCGAGGCCCCGCGCCAGTATCTCGGCGCGGCTGCCGATCAGCTTCTTCGCAAACTTCTGATCGCCCATCTGTTTCTTGAGCACCTTGCGGCCCGCATCGAT
>CBDDRM010000067.1:0-4411 GCA_965233135.1 uncultured bacterium
CTCGCCCAGCGCAATGGCGCGCGCTCGCGTCAAGGTCGACGCCGGCGTTGCTGGCAGGTTGTCCAGTTTGTAATCCGGGTGAAACGCCGTGAAATGCAGGGGCACTTCGTCGCCTAGCTCGCTTGCCAGCCACTTTGCCAGCCGATAAAGCTCTTCGTCCGAATCATTCTTCGTGGGGATCAGCAGCGTCGTGATCTCCAGCCAGACATCGGTCTCATGTCGCAAGTACTTGAGCGTATCGAGCACCGGCTGCAATTTCGCCCCCGTAAGTCTGACGTAGAAATCATCGGTAAATCCCTTGAGGTCGACGTTTGCGGCGTCCATCCTGGCGTAAAACTCGCGCCGTGGTGTCTCGTGCATGTAGCCTGCCGTCACCGCGATGGTCTTGATGCC
Source organism: uncultured bacterium (assembly GCA_965233135.1). Classification (GTDB taxonomy): domain Bacteria; phylum Pseudomonadota; class Gammaproteobacteria; order Burkholderiales; family JACQAP01; genus JACQAP01. Next base: position 394 of record CBDDRM010000067.1, read on the forward strand.
GTGTTCACGGCACGCGTCAGCGACGTCCATCGCGTACTCGGCGAAAATCACCGGATCGTTGTAGGTGAAAGCGACACTTTTGCTGCCAGCCCGCTGCGCCGCAGTCGCAATGGCGTGGGCGCCGGCAAGGTCCATGAGCCGGTCCATATCCCGTGATTTGGAGATATCCCAGTTCTGGCAGAATTTGCACGCCAGATTGCATCCCGCGGTGCCGAACGAAAGCACGCTGGAGCCTGGATAGAAATGATTCAGCGGTTTTTTTTCGATCGGGTCGATGCAAAACCCCGACGAGCGTCCATAAGTGGTCAGCACCATCCGGTGATCGATGCGCTGGCGCACGAAGCAGGCGCCGCGCTGACCCTCGTGCAGTTTGCAGTCGCGCGGACACAGATCGCATTGCAGCCGACCGTCTTCGAGCATATGCCACCAGCGTCCCGGATAGCCGCTCATGGCCGTTCCGCTTCCGCCCATTTTGCGACGCGGTACCGCGAAAGCCGCATTTCCGTGTCCCAAAAGTCGGGTGCGAGACCCGCCTTGCGCTTGAGCTCTGCCAGGAAGCGGTGCGGCTGGGGGAAGTGTTCCCATACCTGGGGCAGGAAGGTTCCGCGATGCGTCCCGTGCTGAACCACCAGACCGTCGATGCCGGGGCGCAGTTGCGACACGGCTTCGGCTTCGTCGGCGCAGGCGATCGTTTGCAGTTCGGACAACACGGAGATCTCGATACGCACGCTGCGAAGCTCCTCGAAACGAAGCGGCGCGAAGCGGGGATCCTCGAAGGCCGCGGCATGGGCGTTTGCACGCACGTCATCGGAGAGCTTGCGATGCGCGACGAGGCTGCCGATGCAGCCGCGCAACTGACCATTCTGTCTGAGGGTCACGAAGCTCGCGCCCGGCAACTGCAGGCGGGCCCCTTCATCGGATGCCGAAAAATGCAATCCAAAGCGGCTGGCGATGGCTGCGCGCGCAATTGAAAGCAGCGAGTTGCCTTCGATGCCGTCGATCTCGAGGGCGCTTTCGTTCGTACTCATATCGGGTTGCTCGTAGAACGCAAACGACCCATAGCCCACGACGCGATTGCGGTCGCCCGCGGTGTCGTCCGAATTGCGCAGGTCGAGCATCTGAGTGCGCAAGCCACGGCGTTGTGCTGCGTGCAACAGCCCGTTGATGGGCGTTGCTCCGCACGCCTGGTCGTGATTGAGTTCCGCGCGCAGGCCGAGGATCATGCGCGCGGACTGCTCGTCGCACTCTCTGGCTTTTGCATAAGGCAGGTAATGCGAAAGATCCGAACTCACAACGATCAAGGTTTTCTCGTCCCCCCAAAGGGCATCGAGTACCGACGCAATTTCTTCGCTCGATGCTTCACCGACCGCCAGCGGCACCAGCGTGAAACTTGTCAGCGCATTCTGCAGGAAGGGCAGATGTACTTCGAGCGAGTGTTCCAGGGCATGCGCCTCTTCGCTTACGCACACCAGCGGCAAGCTTCGCAAGGACCGGCATGCATCCTGATCCAGCGCGATCTCCCCGAGAGGCGTGGCAAACGACGTCGTTGCCGGCAGAGCCACGCCGCGAAAGCGCACACGATGCGCCGGTCCGAGCAGGATCACGCGTCGATACAGGTCCCGATACGGCAGCAGGCACCCATAAGCGCTGGCGGCGATCGCGCCGGAATAGATATAGCCGGCGTGCGGCGCGATCAAGGCCTTCGGCTGACGCGTCGTCGAGGTGCTGGCCGATGCAAGGAGGCGCCCGATTTGCGACTGCAGCGCTTCGGGATTGCCGGAGTAAAAAGCTCCGGCGACGGCAGGAAGCCGGACCGAATTCATGAGGTTGACCGCCGCGACTGCGGGAACGATAACGCCGATTATAGGCGCCTCATAAGGCGGTAGCGATCGGGCGTTGAACCCACGGCGAACCGGAATCGCGGGAAACTTGTTGACCCTGTGATGCACGCGTGTATATTACTGACCGCTCAGTCATTTACTTGCCCCCGATCGTGAACCCCTTAAGGAAGCAGGACCGACGCTGGACCCGTCGCAAGGAAGCGCGCCCCGCGGAATTGATGTCCGCCGCGCTCGATCTTTTCGTCGAACGCGGATTTGCTGCGACACGGCTCGATGAAGTCGCTTCGCGCGCCGGCGTAAGCAAAGGTACTCTCTACCTGTATTTCCCGAGCAAGGAGGAATTGTTCAAAGCGGTGATCCGCTCCGGTATCGTCCCGCACATCGAACGCGGCGAGCGGTTGCTGGACGAGCATCACGGCAGCGCCTCTGAGTTACTGCGCAAGATCGTGTTCAATTGGTGGGCTGCCGTTGGCACTACCAAACTCGGCGGCATTCCCAAACTGATGTTTTCCGAGTGCCGTAATTTTCCCGAGATCGGCCGTTTTTACTATGATGAAGTCATCAGCCGCGGACATCTTCTGGTGCAAACAGTGCTGGAGCGAGGCATGAAGAGCGGCGAATTCCGCAGCATGGACGCGAACAATGCAATGCGCATGATCATCGCCCCGCTGGTTTACTTGCTGCTGTGGCGCCATTCATTCGATTTCTGCGATGGCAAGCGCGTCGATCCGGAGAAGTATCTCGAACAGCATCTGGACATGGTCGTCAACGGCCTTGCAATGGATGTGCATGGACAAAAGAAGGGCGTGGAGCCCGCAAAAATCATCAGCATTGAAAAAAAGGGGAGAAACCGATGAGGCGTATTTCATTATTGATCGGGGCATTGTTCGCGGGTCAGGCCGCAGCCACCGACCTGCTAAGCATCTACCGGGAAGCGCAAGTGCAGGACTCGACCTATGCCGGGGCCAAGGCGCAGTACATCGGCGCGCAGGAGAAACTGCCGCAGGCGCGCGCGCTGCTGCTGCCGAGCATCAGCTTTGGCGCCGCGGCGCGCTACAACTGGCTCGACGCGACGTACAAGAACAGCACCTTTCCTTCCGGCCAGCGCGATTTTTTCGATTACAACTACGGACTCAATGTCACCCAGCCTTTGTATCGCCGGCAAAACAACGCCACCTACGAGCAGGCCAAGGTGCAGGTGCGTCAGGCCGAGAACCAGCTCTCGGCTTCCGCCCAGGACCTGATGATCCGGGTGGCGCAAGGCTACTTCGACGTGCTGCTCGCGCGGGCGAACCTGAACACCATCGGCTCGCAGAAAACCGCGGTGGCCGAGCAACTCGAGCAGGCCAAGCGCAACTTCGTCGTGGGCACGGCCACCATCACCGACTCGCGCGAAGCGCAGGCGCGCTACGACCTGGTGCTGGCCCAGGAGCTGGTGGCGCAAAACGACCTGGAAGTCAAAAGCCGCGCCCTGGAGCAGATCGTGGGCAAGCCCGTGGGGCGCCTGGCGGGGCTGACCTCGCCCGTCACGCTGAACCCGCCGCAACCGGCGGACATGAACGCCTGGGTCGAGCAGGCCTACCAGTCGAGCCTGCAAGTCGCCCTGGCGCAGCAAAACGTCGAGATTGCCGCCCAGGAAGTCAAGAAAGCCGACGCCGGGCACTATCCCACGGTCGATGCCGTGGGCTCGCTCACCAACAACTACGCCAATTCCTCCGCCCAGGGCATCGGCAGCGACATCAATGCCCTGGTGGTGGGCGTGCAGCTTAACGTGCCGCTCTACCAGGGCGGGGGCATCAGCTCGCGGGTGCGCGAAGCGGTGGCCGGACAAGAGCGCGCGCGCCAGGATCTGGAAAGTGCGCGGCGCTCGGTGGCGCAGCAGACGCGCGAAGCCTTCCTGGGGGTGACCTCGGGGCTGGGGCAAGTCAAGGCGCTCGAGCAGGCGGTCGGCTCCACGCGGCTGCAGCTCGAATCGACCAAGCTCGGGCAGGAAGTGGGGGTGAGAACGGCGGTGGACGTGCTCAATGCCGAGCAGCAACTGGCTGCGGCCCAGCGCGACCTGGCGCAGGCGCTGTACAACACCATCGTGAACCAGTTGCGGCTCAAGGCGGCACTGGGCAAACTGGCCGAAGCCGACCTGGCCGACGTCAACGCCCTGCTCAAGGAAGACGTGCAGT
>CBDDRM010000068.1:0-3197 GCA_965233135.1 uncultured bacterium
AGCTGTCGTTATAGATATTGATGAGCTGGGGGCCCCACCAGACGAACATCGGGAAGCGCGAGTTGAGGCAAATGCCGACCGCAAGCCGCAGGCTCTGCGGCCAGTCCGCAGATGGACCCAGGGGCGTTTTCGACCAGTCAAGATCGCGCACCCGGGCGGCCATCTCCCCGGTGGCCCCATTGATCTGAGGATTTCCCATGCAAGATAGGCCAGTCGCCGCCGGGAAAGTTTCAGAATGAAATATTTTCAGCGCGATGCCCGGTCGCGCCAATGCAAAAAAAAACCTGGAAGGGAATTCCCTTCCAGGTCTGACCGGACTTGCGGGGAGCCGACCCGCGAGCCGGACCCGGCCGGATCAATAGTCCATTTCGGGCATTGCGGGTGCGGCCTGCGCCTTCTCGGCTTTCGGCGCTTCGGCAACCGTAGCGTCGGTGGTGAGAATCAGACCCGCCACGGACGCCGCGTTCTGCAGCGCAGCGCGTGCGACCTTGGTCGGATCGATGACGCCCATTTGCATCAGGTCGCCGTATTCGCCCGTGGCCGCGTTATAACCGAAGTTTGCCTTGCCCTCCGTGACCTTCGCCACGACAACCGAAGGCTCGTCACCAGCATTGAGGGCAATGGCGCGGATCGGCTCCTCGAGTGCCCGCAGCACGATGCGGATGCCGGCTTCCTGATCCTCGTTCGCGCCTTTTAGCCCGGCAATGGCGGCGCGAGTCCGCAGGAATGCCACCCCTCCGCCGGGCACGATACCTTCTTCCACGGCTGCGCGGGTGGCATGCAGTGCGTCGTCCACGCGATCTTTCTTTTCCTTCATTTCGACTTCGGTCGCCGCGCCGACCTTGATCAGCGCCACGCCGCCGGCGAGTTTGGCCACGCGTTCCTGCAGCTTTTCCCTGTCGTAATCGGAAGTGGTTTCCTCGATCTGCGTCTGGATCGATTTGACGCGACCCTTGATCGCAGCCGGATCACCTGCGCCGTCGATGATGGTGGTGTTTTCCTTCTCGATTTCCACGCGCTTGGCACGGCCCAGATCGGCAATCGTGGTTTTCTCGAGCTGCTTGCCGGTTTCTTCGGAGATGACAATGCCACCGGTCAGAATAGCGATATCCTCCAGCATGGCCTTGCGCCGATCGCCAAAGCCCGGCGCCTTGACCGCGGCCACCTTGAGCACACCGCGCAGGGTATTCACAACCAGCGTGGCAAGCGCTTCGCCCTCGACATCCTCGGCCACGATCAACAGGGGCTTGGCGGCCTTGGCGACTTCTTCGAGCACGGGCAACAGCTCGCGGATGCTGGAGATCTTCTTGTCGTACAGAAGAATCAGGGCATCGTCGAGCGCCGCGATCTGCTTGTCCGGGTTGTTGATGAAGTACGGGCTGATGTAGCCGCGATCGAACTGCATGCCCTCGACCACGTCGAGTTCGTTGTCGAGCGACTTGCCGTCTTCGACGGTGATCACACCTTCCTTGCCAACCTTGTCCATCGCCTTGGCGATGATGTCGCCAATGGCGCTGTCGCTGTTGGCCGATATCGACGCAACCTGTGCAATCTCCTTGTTCGTACTGCACGGGCGGGAAAGCTTTTTCAGTTCGTCCACTACCGCGCCGACGGCCTTGTCGATTCCGCGCTTCAAATCCATCGGGTTCATGCCTGCCGCAACGTACTTCATGCCTTCCTGGACGATGGCCTGCGCCAGTACCGTCGCGGTGGTCGTGCCGTCGCCCGCGACATCGGCGGTTTTTGATGCCACCTGCTTGACCATCTGCGCACCCATGTTCTCGAACTTGTCCTTGAGTTCGATTTCCTTGGCGACGGTCACGCCATCCTTGGTGATGACCGGGGCGCCGAACGAACGCTCTAGAACCACGTTGCGACCTTTTGGCCCCAGTGTGACCTTGACGGCATCGGCAAGGACGTTCACGCCCTTCACGATGCGCGTGCGGGCGTTGTCATGGAATCGGACTTCTTTTGCTGACATAACTCACTCTCCGTATCAAATCAGTTTGACAATCAGGCTGCTTTTCTCAGACTCGAACCCTGGCCGGGCTCGATGATACCGAGGACGTCTTCCTCCTTGAGGACGAGGTATTCCTCATCGCCAAGCTTTACGGTTTGCCCCGAGTACTTGCCGAACAGGACTGTTTCGCCCGGCTTCACCTGCAGCGAAATTGTGGTGCCGTCCTGGAGCAGCCGACCACTGCCCACTGCGATCACCTGTCCCTGTTCCGGTTTTTCCTTGGCCGTATCGGGAATGACGATGCCCGAGGCAGTCTGTTTCTCCTCTTCTAACCGCTTGACGATAATCCGGTCGTAAAGGGGACGAATTCTCATATTGATATCTCCTGTGCGAGGTCAGATTATTGAAAACAGGCCCGTCGCCGCACCGGACCGGCGCGTACCAGCCGCGGCGCAAGACGGGAGCGTCGGCCACGGGGCCGACGCACTCCAAAATAGGGTCGGGTTTTTCGGGTTTCAAGACCCCGCCGGGCACACGGCGCGCGACCGGATTCCCTGGGTCAGGGCACAATCAGCCGGGTCAGTTTTCCGAGCCGGTAACGGGTTCGGCCCACGCGGGTTCCGATGGGCGCCTGTACTGCAACGGGGCAAGGCGGTTCGCGCGTACCGGCCGCAGACAACGTGTCATCGCGCGCAGTATCCTGCCAGACGCCCCCTCGCACCGGCTGAAATTGCCAACGCACGTAACCGACTTCGGCGCCCAGCGAAAGCATCTCGGGACGGTCCGGTGCGTCGGCCACCAGGTGCTGGTCGCTGTCCGGAACCAGAGGGTTGTCGCCGAAGGCTTGCCGGCATTCCAGTGATTCGCGCGCGGAGGCGCCCACCGTGGTGCACGCCCGTCTCTCTTCGCGATCGAGGTGCCAGGCCCCGAGCCTCCAGGCTGCGTCGAGCATGGCCGCATCTATGCTGGCAAATTCCACCCAGCGATCGCTGATTTGCAGGGCGGAACCCGGCACCGGGCTCAAGTCTGCAGGTCGTGCGCTCCCGGCCGGGGCGTCACGCCGAAAGCCATGCCAATGCATCATCAGCAGCACTGGGGTATTGGCCCGGCGCACAGCCGTGAGCGTCACGGCAAACAGCGGTAAGCGCATGGCGTCGATCTGGCCCGCAATGGTTTCGAAAATATTCACTTCGCCTCCAGGCAATCCAGAAAACACGCGAAGAAATTTATCAAAAAA
>CBDDRM010000069.1:0-15240 GCA_965233135.1 uncultured bacterium
CCCTCGTTAACCCCCTTTTCCCGCCGCCTGCGTTTACAGCGTTGTCTCATCACCAAGGACAACCATGAAACGCTATCTACTGCTGTTCGTGTTCCTGCTCGCCGGCCCGGCACAGGCTGCCGGCGGCATCGCCGATATCGAAATCCAGGACCGGTCATCCGGGCGCGTGCTGCCGCTTCACGAAAGCGGCGGTCACTGGTTCGTCGCGGGCCGGCCGGGCAGCGAATACCAGATCAGGATTCGCAATCTTGGAGCCAGAGATTTGCTTGCCGTGGTTTCGGTGGATGGCGTGAATGTCGTGAGCGGAGAAACAGCGGCCCCTACGCAGAGCGGGTACGTCATCGAAAGCGGGAGCGCAGTATCGATCGCGGGCTGGCGCAAAAGCCTGCAGAGAATCGCCGCATTCTATTTCACCGATCTGGGCGATTCTTACGCGGCGCGCACCGGGCGCCCCGACAATGTAGGGGTCATCGGGGTGGCCTTGTTCCGCCGCAAGCCCGAGCCGGTCGCGCAACTGGAGCAACCGGCACGGGATGAGGCCGGCGCTGCCAGCGATCGGGCGCGCCGCCCGGCCGCCGCGCCGGCGCCGGAGAAACGCATCGGTACCGGCCATGGACGCAGCCATCACGCGCCCGCGCGCTATGTCGAATTCGAGCGTGATACGGATATTCCCGCCGAAGTCTTCGCCATCCACTACGACACCTATGCCAATCTTGTCGCTCGCGGCGTCATCCGCGACAGCCGCCGGTTGCCTGTGCCCTTTCCGGGCGGATTTGTCGCCGATCCGCCCGCCCGCGGATAACGGCGCAACGTCCAGGCCAGTTCCGGTGCGGATGCCGCAATCCATGGTTCCAGCTAGACTGGCGCTCGTGGCTACCGAACCCGAATCCGACGAGCACCTGATGGTGCGTTACAGCGGCGGTGACGTTACAGCGTTCAACGAGTTATACGCACGACATCGCGGCGGGCTATTCAGATATATCTTGCGCCAGGTGGGCGTACGCGCCGCTTCCGAGGAGGTGTTTCAGGAAATATGGATGAAGGTCATCGCATCGCGCGTGCGCTACCGCGTGCAGGCGCGTTTCGCCACGTTCCTGTATCACATCGCCCATAACTGCGTGATCGACCATTTTCGGCGCAAGACACCGCTGCATCTGATCTCGTGGGATGACAGTTCCGATGAGGTCGTTGAGGTGGCGGGTCCCGACAAGGACCAACCCGAGCGTGCGGTAGCGCTACGGCAATCGGCAACCAGGCTGCTCAACGCCCTTGCATTGCTGCCTCCGGAACAGCGGGAAGTCTTTCTGCTGCACGAAGAAGGAGGTCTGACTCTGGACGAAATCGCGACGGTGACAGGCACCGGCCGCGAAACCGCGAAGAGCCGGCTGCGCTATGCGCTCGGCAAGTTGCGTGAAGGAATGGAACATGAAGCCGACGTCGCCTGACGAGCGCGATCCGCAAGACATCGATCCGGCGCTTTCCGACCGCTATCGCGCTGGTTCTCGCGAGGAGCCCTCGGCGCGTATCGACGCCCTGATCGCCGAGGCGGCCCGACGCGAGGTGCAGTCACCCGCCCGCCCGGGCGCTAACTGGCGCATGCCGGCTTCCATTGCGGCCGTCCTCGTCATCGGCGTTTCACTGGTGCTTCTCGTACAGGACAACGAACCGCCCTATCCGTCGCTTGACCAGTTCTCTCAGGAAGGCAGTCTGGCACGCCCGCAGGCGCCCGGTCTCCCGCCAGAACAACCGAAAGCGAAAAGCGATCTGCACCGCGAAGACCGGCCGACGCGCGAGCGAACCGCGCGTCCCGATCGTCGGGCCGGCGTGCACGACGAAACGGCCCCAATCGCGTCCGGCGAAGTTGGCCAAAGCCCCGTTCCGGCAGAGGCGGCGGCACCGTCTTCCGCTGCCACCGACACCGATGAACAGACCGCTGCGCCGGCTGCCCGACGCGAGTTTGCCACGCAGGGCAGTGCAAACATGAAGGACGAGGCGCAGAGCCCATCGCGCGACAATGGCCAGGCGGCTGAAAGATTGCTCGAGAAAAAAGCCGAAGCACTGCCTCAGCCCCGGGACTGGCTGTTGAAAATCGATGGTTTGTTACGCGCCGGCAAGCAAGAGGAAGCGCGGAGCCAATTGCTCAACTTCCGCCGGCAGTATCCGCATTATCCACTGCCCGAACGCCTGGAGGCTTTGCTGCCGACGCAGCGGCGTGGACAGTAACTCACGCGCCTGCGCCAACGGCCACCCCGGCGGCGCGGGAAAAATACAGCCCCGGTAAACCGGGGCTTTCTCACGCACCTCGATTTACGAGGCTTTCTTCTTGCTGCTGGCGGCGGCGACGTTGGTTTCGGTCATCGCTGTGAGTTGCTTGCTGGCTTTGCTTACCGAGTCGTACACGGAAGCGGCGACATCGATGACGGATTTCGCGGCGGCGACAGCCGACTCGGACCCCGCAGGCGCTGATTTAAGCGCGGCATCCAGGGCGACCGTCAAATTCTTGCTGAATTCGCCAACTTGTTCTTCCAGCAGCGCGCTGATCTCGTGCTGCGTTTCGCTCGTCACTTCATACACGCTCTTGGCGTAGCTGGTGAATTTGTCCACATTCGGCTGCAGCGCCGTGCTCAGCCACGGGCCGAACTGCGACACATCCTTCAATTCCGTGAACGCCCTGGCGTTTTTGACGGCTTCGTCGAACGAAGCCCTGATGTTCCTGAACTGCAAATCAAGGAGCTTTTCTGCGCCGTTGGTGGCAATCGCTGCGATGCGTACGCCTGCCTCCATTTGGGCTTTCCCGACGACGGCAAGTTGCTCTGGCTTGGTGATCATGGCGATTCCTTATCTCGAGGTTTGAAGGGACAAAGGCAGAAATGGTGCACTGCACAATCGCTATTGTTCCTTATCCCCGTGGGGTGGTCAAGTACCTTTATGAACGGGGCCTGCTCCGTGCTGGGTAACTCATTGAAAAGGTGATCTTTACTTCAGTTTTGCGTTTGAAAAGGATTCCCTAGTAAGCGCCCGCTTTCCGGGTTAGGGCCGTGGTGGGTGACGACGCTTATAGACCGTATCCCTGCAAGCCAGCCACTGCTGGCAACCGTGCGCGGTGCCAGTGTTCCAGGGCCCAGGCCCAGATCTCGGACAGGTTGCTGCGGTGCAAGCCATCTGGCGGCGCATGATTCAAGAATCGCAGAACATCGATAAGGATGATTTCGGCGCGTTCTGCTTGAACCGGTTGCGCAAGCGTCTGCTTGGAGAGTTTTTCGCCCGCCGCGCCCAACGCCACCGGAAGGTGCAAATACTCAGGCGTCGGCAATCCGAGCAACTGCTGCAGATAAATCTGCCGTGGCGTTGATGCCAGCAGGTCTGCGCCGCGCACGACGTGCGTGATGCCTTGTGCGCCGTCGTCGATGACGCAGGCGAGGTGATACGCGAACACGCCATCCGCGCGATAGAGCACGAAATCGCCTATCTCGGCCTCGATATTCTGCTCGACGCGACCTTGCAGTTGATCATGGAACGCAATTGCAACGCCCTCCGTGCGCAGGCGCCAGGAGCGCGCTTCGCGCCCGAGCCCCATGCCATTGCGGCAAGTGCCGGGGTAGACCAGGGCGCCTGCCGCCCCTTCGCCAATTTCCTTGCGGCTGCATCCGCACGGATATACGCGACCCTTCGCGCGCAAGACTTCGAGCGCGTCGCGATAGGCAGCAACACGCGCGCTCTGCATGACCGGCACCGCATCCCAGTGCATCTGGAATTGCTCCAGGCAACGCAGAATCGCCGCGGTCGCGCCAGCGGCAACGCGTGGCGCATCCAGGTCATCGATGCGCAGTACCCACAGACCGCCGCGGGACTTCGCATCGAGATAACTGCCCACGGCGGCCACCATCGAACCGAAATGAAGCGGGCCCGACGGGGTCGGTGCGAATCTGCCGCAATAGTTGGCCATCGGCGGCTGCTCAGCGCACTACGCCAGCGAGGCGCGCATACGAAATCGCCGCAATGAAAAATGTCAGGGAAAGTGCGACCTCGGCGACTGCCAGCACCTGGCCGATTCCGCGTTCGTCCCACGCGCGCACGACGCCTTCAGTGAAATAGGCAAGGATCAGCATTGACGACCACTGAAAAGTGTAGCGTCGGCCGCGCAGTATCCCGGATAGCGGCAGTAACAGCGGCAGCGCCTTGAGAAACAGCGCCGAGCCGCCCTCGCGCAGGGGTGCCAGCCACAACTCCCATGCGATGCACAGGAAAATGAGCACAACGAGACTGGTGCTGGCAACCAGATGCGCGACCCGGCTCATGCGCGAGACGCCTGCGCCAGCTTGATCAATTCGACGCGCGCTTCGCCCGCATCCCTTGCCTCGCCGGGGAAATCGAACCGCAGCACTTGCGCGTCAGCGCGAACGTCCAGCCCATCGCAGTCGATGCCGATCATCTGCGCGCTCGCCGGAGTTCTGCCGGTGCGATGAGTGCAATAATCGAACAGGTTTTGCGCATGCTCTGCGTTCATGTGCGCGATCACCTCGGGCTCTGCTTCGGCGATCGGATAATGCGGGGCGAGATAACTCCCCCCGTCGATCGTATGAACGCTGGCGAAGCCCGCGATGTAGCGCAAGGCAAGCGGCTCGATGCGAAAGAATCGAAAGCCGCCGATCTGCAGGTATTGTTCGGCCTCGGGGAAGAAGCGCAGGTAGCGCGATGCCAGGGCCGCGTCATCCACCGGCAGAATGTTGCCGACCAGGCTCACCCGCGCCTGCTCCTGCAGGTCCCGGCTGAAGGATGAAACCAGAAAACCCGCTTTGGAATCGCGATCGGCATTCTGCGTGTGCTCGGCAAGATGGCTGATCAGCATTACGATGCTGCCGCGCTGGTCCGTGCAAAACGGCAATGACGAGGCCTGTGGATAACCGGGATGCTTGAGCGATTGGGTGGCGAGCACCCCGGTCGAAAATCTGCGCACCAGCCGGCGTGCCTCGGCTCCACGAGTCATGGGCGAGTCAACGTGCCAGTTTTTGCGCGACCTCTGCGAGCCGCGTGCCGAGCGCGATGCACAGGCGACGCTCTTCGTCGCTGATCGGCTGATCGGAATTCGCGCCGGCGAGATGGCTCGCACCATAGGGCGTGCCGCCGCCGCGCGTGGTCATGAGTTCGGTTTCGGAGTAAGGAACGCCGACAATCAACATGCCGTGATGGATCAGCGGCAGCATCATCGACAGCAACGTCGTTTCCTGCCCGCCGTGCATCGACGAAGTGGAGGTGAACACGGCGGCCGGCTTGCCGCTCATGACGCCCTGAAGCCACATGCCTCCGGTGCCGTCGATGAAGTATTTGAGCGGTGCCGCCATGTTGCCGAAGCGGGTAGGGCTGCCCAGCGCAAGTCCCGCGCATTGCTCGAGGTCGCTGTATTCGACGTAGGGCGCGCCGGCATCGGGCACCGCAGGCTCGGTTGCCTGCGTCACGGTGGACACCTTTGGCACCGTGCGCAGGCGCGCACCCATGCCGTTTACTTTCTCCACGCCACGCGCGACGAGTTGCGCCATCTGTTTCACCGCACCGGTCTGGCTGTAGTACAGAATCAGAATTTCGTGCATCGCTGTCGTCCGGCCCTGGAAGCCCGTATTATATCGGCAGCATATCGACATCCGACATGAGCAAACAGTTGCAATCGTTCAAAGATATCGTTCACCAGTTCCGGCTGCTGGGGAATTTCGTCGTGCTGGTGTACCGGCGCTTCAAGGAAGAGCGCTGTTTTCAACTCTGCGGCAGCCTGACTTTCACGACCATGCTTGCACTGGTGCCGCTGGTCACGATCATGGCCACGGTCATGACCGCTTTTCCGGTTTTCGACAAGGTCATCGACACCTTGCGAGCCTATGTGGCCAGCAACCTGGTGCCCGCGGGCTCTTCGCGGCTCGTGACCGTATACATGCAGCAGTTCACCGAGAATGCCGCACGCTTGACTGCTTTGGGGATCGTGCTGCTCGGCGTCAGCGCCATCATGCTGATGCTGACGATTGTCCGCGCGTTCAACACCATCTGGCGAGTCAAGCGACCGCGCTCGCTGATCCAGCGCGTGCTGATCTACTGGTCCGTGCTGACCATCGGACCGATGCTGATCGGCGGCAGCCTCTCGCTTACCTCCTGGCTGGTGTCGCAGTCGATGGGCCTGGGCAAGCAGGCACCCGTGCTGGTCGTTGCCCTGCTCAAGCTCGGACCTCTGGTCCTGACATCGGTGGCGTTCGGTTTCCTGTATCGCACCGTTCCCAACCGGCAGGTGACGGTCCTCGATGCGGTCGTCGGTGGCATCATCGCGGCATTTGCATTCGAAGCCATGAAGATCGGCTTCGGTAATTTCATTGCGAACTTCGCCAGCTACAAGCTGGTCTATGGAACGTTCGCCAGCCTGCCGATCCTGCTCGTGTTCATTTATCTGTCCTGGGTCGTGATCGTATTCGCCGCAGTCATTACCGCAGTGCTCCCTTACTGGCGCAGCGGCGGTGTGCTGCTCAAGCAGGCGCCCGGTTCGCAGTTCGTCTCGGCCATGGAGATACTGAGGATGCTTTATCGCGCTTACCTGGACGGGTACGTGCTCAATCTGCAGCAGTTGCGCACGGCGCTGAAGTTGTCATGGGAAGAAGCCGAATCCATTCTGGACAGGCTGGTCGTAGCCGGCTGGGTGGCCAAGCTTCAGGGCAACGGCTGGGTGCTCGCGCGCGATGCCGCCGGGATTCCGGTCAAGGAAATCTTCCGGTTGTTCGTGTTTGGACGCGATGCCGCGGAAGTCAGCGAAGAATCGGCGATTCGCAAGCTGGTCGCGAATTTATCGTCAACGGTCGACGGCGAGCTGAACTTCAGTTTGCGTGATCTGTTCGCCGCCGGCAGCGGCGGCAGCGCTCGCGCCGCCCGCATCGCCTGAGTCGATCCATGCCGGGAATTCCACTGCGATGGTTGCTGGTGTTGGCGCTCAGCTGCGCAACCGTGGCTCCCGCAGCGGAAAACTTCACCGTAACCGATGCGCAGGGCAAGGCGCACAGCCTCGAAGCTTATCGCGGCAAATGGCTGATCGTGAACTTCTGGGCCACGTGGTGCCCGCCGTGTCTGGAAGAGATCCCGGAACTGGTCGCGCTCAAGGAGGCGCGCAAAGACGTCCAGGTCATCGGCATCGCGATGGAATTTCAGGATGACAAGCAGGTGCTGCAGTTCGCCGAGGGCATGTTCGTGAACTATCCCATCGTGCTTGGGGACCGCAAGATCTCCGAGCGCATCGGACGGGTCGATGGTCTTCCCACGACTTTCATTTACGATCCGCAAGGCCGGCTCGCCAATCGCCATGTCGGCAAAATCACCCGCAAGCAGCTCGAGCGCCTGATCGCAGGCAAAAAGGCCGGTTAGCCGGAGTCAGCCGTCGCCGAGGTATTGCGTGGGCGCAATGATGATACGCGGCTGGCTGCGATCGTATTGCCAGTTCGCGACCCACGCCCGCATCACGTTGTCCGGATAGCGCGACTTGCCCAGCGAGCCGTTGTAGCGCGCGAGAGCACGGCCCATGTCGCCGCGTTCGATATCCAGGTAGTGGCGCAGAATGGTGCAGCCGTAGCGCAGATTCGTGCGCAGATTGAACAGATTGTGCTTGCCGTCGCCGATGAGTTTTACCCAGAACGGCATCACCTGCATGTAACCGCGCGCACCAGCCCTGGATACTGCGTATTTCTTGAACCGGCTCTCCACCTGGATAAGCCCCAGCACCAGCTGCGGATCGAGCCCGGCGCGTGTGGCTTCATACTGCGCGGTGATGAGAAACTCCTGCCGGGCGATGTCGTCCGGGATGTGCTTTTGCAGGCGCCGGGACATTTCGGCCAACCACTGGGCGCCTTCTTCTTGGGAATCGAACGCAAGACGCGGGCTGGCGCGATCGGCCACCGATTGGTGCAACACGGCCTGCACGCTCGCGGAGAGCGGTTCATAGCGCTGGTCTCCCGCACGGCTCGCGCCAGGCAGCATGACGCCGGCTATGAGCACTGCGAGGGCTGTGGTGGTCGATGTCCGGTTCATGCGCATAGTGCTTTCAGATGGCTGGCGATGTCCTGCACGCTGATTGGGGCGGCGGCCGCGCCGGTACGGTGCTGATATTCTACCTTGCCCTCCTTCAGTCCGCGTTCGCCGATGGTCACGCGATGCGGCACGCCGATCAGTTCCAGGTCCGCGAACATCACGCCCGGCCGCTCGTCGCGATCATCGAGCAATACTTCCAGGCCGGCGGCTTGCAATTCGTCGTGCAACTGAACGGCGACGTGATGGACTTCCGCGTTCTTGCGAAACCCGATGGGCGCAATGGCGACCTGAAACGGGGCCATCGGGGCAGGCCACACGATGCCCTTGGCGTCGTTGCCTTGTTCGATGGCGGCCGCGACGATGCGCGAAACGCCTATGCCATAGCATCCCATTTCCAGGACCTGGGCCTTGCCGGCCTCGTCCAGAAAAGTGGCCTTCATGGCCTCGGAATATTTCGTGCGCAACTGAAAGATATGCCCGACCTCGATGCCACGGCAGATCTCCAGCGTGCCGCGGCCGTCAGGTGCGGGATCTCCGGCAACGGCATTGCGAATGTCGGCGACGAGCGTTGGCTCGGCCAGGTCGCGCCCGAAGTTCACGCCGGTCAGGTGAAAGCCCGCTTCGTTGGCGCCGCACACGAAGTCGCTCATCGCCGCAACGGCGCGATCGGCGATCAACGGAAGATCGGCCGGCAACCCGACGGGTCCGATGTATCCCGGCCGGCAGCCGATGCGCGCCTCGATTTCCTTGTCCGTGGCGAAGCGAAACGGATCGAGTCCCTGCAGCTTCGCTGCCTTGACTTCGTTCAACTGATGATCACCCCGGATCAGCAGCATGAACATGCGATCTTCGTGCATGACGGCCAGCGCCTTGACCGACTGCGAGAGAGGCAGTTTCAATAGCGCGGTTACTTCTTCGCAGGTCGTCTTTCCCGGTGTCGGCACTTTCTGCATGGTTTGCGTGGCGCTCGCGCGCGGGCTTGGCGGCGCCAGCGCTTCGGCGAGTTCGACGTTTGCGGCGTAGTCCGAGGCGGGCGCGAACGCGATCGCGTCTTCGCCCGAATCCGCCAGCACATGAAACTCATGCGATCCGGTGCCGCCAATCGCGCCGGTGTCTGCCGCAACCGCGCGGAACTTCAGCCCGAGCCGCGTGAAGATGCGCGAGTAGGTGTCGTACATATTGCGATACTCGCGCTCGAGATCCGCGTAGCTAGCGTGAAACGAGTAGGCGTCCTTCATCACGAATTCGCGCGCGCGCATGACTCCGAAGCGCGGCCGGATCTCATCGCGAAACTTGGTCTGGATCTGGTAGAAATTCAACGGTAACTGCCGGTACGAGCGGATTTCCCGGCGTGCGATATCGGTGATGACTTCTTCATGCGTTGGACCAAAACAGAAGTCGCGCTCGTGACGGTCCTTGATCTTGAGCATTTGCGGGCCGAATACGTCCCAGCGTCCGGTTTCCTGCCACAGCTCTGCCGGTTGAACCGCCGGCATCAGCAACTCCACTGCGCCCGAGCGATCCATTTCCTCGCGAACGATGTGCTCGACCTTGCGCAGCACACGCAGGCCCAGGGGCATCCAGGAATAAAGCCCGCTGCCGAGTTTCTTGATGAGACCGGCGCGCAGCATCAGCTTGTGGCTGAGCAGTTCGGCTTCGCTGGGAGCTTCCTTGAGGGTGGAAATGAAGAACTGCGAGGTACGCATGCGCCTGATTCCGTTATCGAAAAGCGGCTATTCTACAGGCCGGCGCGCGACTCACGCGCGCCCGACGCAGATTGGCCGTCCGATTGCGGCGCGGACCGGTGCGAAATGGCGCTTGAACTGAATAAACCTGGGTTAGGAGGGGACTTTGCTCGGCAAATGGAGGATCAATCGCTCCGTGAATCGCGAAGTGAGCGTGGAAGTCAGCGAGATCGATGGCATCCGCTCCCTGCATCTGGGAAGCGATACCGTGCAAAGTTCGATGAAGCTCGACGATCCCTATGCGCTGGTGCTTTCTTACACGCGCGCGATGATGGCGTTCCTGCTGTTCCGCCCGCGGCCCACACACGCGCTCATGATCGGCTTGGGCGGCGGTTCGTTGCCGAAGTTCGCTTACCGGTATCTGCCGGCGACCCGCATCACCGTGATCGAGCGCGAACCCCGCGTCATCGCCATCGCCCGGCAGTATTTTCAGGTCCCGCCCGACGATGAGCGCTTCAGCGTGCTGGCCGCGGAAGGCGCCGCCTGGGTGGCTGAACACCCGGCGTGCTGCGATGTGCTCATGGTGGACGGCTACGACGGCCGCGAGCAGGGCGCCGAGCTATCCTCCGTGGATTTCTACGCGAGCGCGCACCGCGCGCTGGAGGACAGTGGCGTCCTCGTGGCGAATCTCTGGAGTTCGGATAACCGGTTCGACGTCTATCTTCAGCGCATTGAAAGCGTTTTCGAATCCGTGGTGTGTCTGCCGGCAGAGCGGCGTGGAAATGTGGCGGTCCTGGCTTTTCGCCAGTCTCCAGGCAAGCCGCGCTGGGACGAGTTGCGCGCCTGTGCCCGCTCTTTGCAAACGCTCTACGGTCTTGAATTTCTTAATTTTGTTGAAGCGCTCCGGGAAGCCAATCCGCGCTCGGCCGCGCGCCTGCTGGTGTGATACCGGTGTGCGGAACTTCTTTTATGGCGCCATTTGTGGAAAAATCCAGCCATTGAATCGGCTGGGGTGGCTCACATGATCGACCGTGATGGCTATCGCCCGAACGTAGGAATTATTCTTTGCAATGTCAGGAACGAGGTTTTTTGGGGTAAGCGGATAAAAGAGCACGCCTGGCAGTTCCCGCAGGGCGGGATCAAGGGTGGTGAGACGCCCGAGCAGGCGATGTACCGCGAACTCAAGGAAGAGATCGGCCTCGACCCCTGCCATGTAAAGATCCTCGGGCGCACACGCGAATGGTTGCGCTATGACGTGCCGCAGACCTGGGTGCGGCGGGACGCTCGCAGCCAGTATCGCGGGCAAAAACAGATCTGGTTTCTGCTCCGGCTGATTGGCCGCGACTGCGACGTCTGCCTGCGCCAGTCCGAACATCCCGAGTTCGACGCCTGGCGCTGGCACGAATACTGGATTCCGCTGGAGAACGTCATCGAGTTCAAGCGCGATGTCTATCAGCGCGCCTTGCAGGAACTCGTGCGCTACTTGAGCGCATCGCGCACCAAGCGCGACGCGACCACACAGGGACCCCTCACATCCCTCGAGCGCTGAGTGCGCCATCGGTGGCGCCAGGCCCGGAGTTTCCAGCGCGATCGCCGGCGCGGACGCGGTGGAAACTTCTGAAATCGATGCAAAATCAGCTTGTCCGGGGCGCATCTCGCCACGGCGCAGGCGTTGCTGACCGGAGTGCCTTGAACATTCAGTGCCACCGAGGGTACCATGCGGAATGAGTGACGCGATCGTTCCGTGCCCGGGACTCTGACCCATGCCACGTCGCAACGACTACGATGTAACCGACCTGGTTAACACCACGGATCCCGCGTCGGTGAATGCGGAAGTCAACCGCATTTTTCTCGACCTGTATCCGAAGGCTTCCACCCATCTCATCAACCGCTGCTTCCGCGATCTGACGCGGCTGCAGGCGGGTGAGTATCCGGGCTATCACGCCTGCGACACCGACTATCACAATCTGCAGCATTCGCTCGATGTGACCTTGGCGATGGCGCGCCTGATGGACGGCTACGAGCGCACCCGTCAACGCAGCGCGGAGCTCGGCGCGCGGCTGTTCCGCTTCGGTATCGTGAGCGCGCTGTTTCACGACATTGGCTATCTGCGCAAAGTCAACGACACGCGGCACAGGAACGGCGCGGAATACACCCTCAAGCATGTCACGCGCGGGGCAAAATTCCTCGAGGAATACATGAACCGCATCGGCATGGCGGAGCTCGCGCCGATTGCGTCCAAGCTGATTCATTTCACGGGATACGAAAAGCCGATCGCCCGGATCGACGTGCCGAACCTGACTTTTCGGCTCATCGGTAACATGATTGGCACCGCCGATATCATCGCCCAGATGGCAGACCGTTGTTATCTGGAAAAATGCCGCGACCGGCTTTATCCCGAATTCGTCCAAGGTGGCCTCGCGGCGCGCGACGAATCGGATCGGCGCAGCAGCGTGATGTTCCGGTCCGTGCAGGATTTGATGCTGCAGACGCCGCGTTTCTATAAAACCGCGACTGCGCGGCTCAATGAGCAGCTTGGCGGGGCGCACGGCTATGCCGGCAAGCACTTCGGCGGGCAGAACCTGTATTTCGACGAAATCGACAAGAACATGCAGTACGCATCCTCGGTCGCGGAAAAGCGCGACCTGTCGCTGTTGCGACGCGAACCGCCCACCCTGGACGAAGAATCCTTCGCAGTGTTCTAGTTGTTCCCGCGTACTTTCAGCATGATCTTGCCGACGTGTTCGCTCGACTCCATGAGCGCATGCGCCGCCGCGGCGTCATCCAGATCGAACGTGCGGTAGATCACCGGGCGGATTTTTCCGGCCTCGATCAGCGGCCACACCTTCTCGCGCAATTCGCGCGCAATGTTCGCCTTGACCTCCACCGGCCGCGGGCGCAGGGTCGAACCGGAAATCGACAGACGCCGGCGCAGGATGTCGGTCAAATCCAGTGTCGTCCTGGTGCCGCCGAGGAAGGCGATGAAACACAGCCGGCCATCCTCCGCCAGAATCGCCAGTTCGCGCGGTACGTAATCGCCGCCGACCATGTCCAGGATCACGTCCACGCCGCGACCGCCGGTGAGTTGCTTGATGACGGCAACGAAATCCTCGGTACGGTAGTTGATCGCGCGGGTCGCGCCGAGCTTTTCGCATTCGGCGCATTTTCCCGCTGACCCGGCAGTCGCGAACACCTGATGGCCAAAAGCGCGCGCCATCTGGATGGCAGTGACCCCAATGCCGCTGGAGCCACCTTGCACGAGCAGGCTCTCGCCTTGTTTCAAGGCGCCGCGCTGGAACACGTTGACCCACACCGTGAAGAATGTTTCGGGAAGGCTGGCGGCTTGCTCGAGCGTCAGGCCGCGAGGAATCGGCAGGCATTGCACGGCGGGTGCCGCGACGTACTCGGCGTAGCCGCCGCCGGTGACCAGCGCGCAGACCTCGTCGCCGATGTTCCATGCCGTCGTCTGCGGGCCGACAGCGACGATGGTGCCGGCGACTTCCAGGCCCGGGATATCCGACGCGCCCGGCGGCGGCGGATAACCGCCTTTGCGCTGCAGGACATCCGGCCGATTGACCCCGGCGGCGGCGACTTCGATCAGCACCTCACCCGCCGCCGGCGCCGGTACCGGACGTTGACCGGGGCGCAGGACGTCCGGGCCGCCGAAACTGGAAATCTCGATCGCGCGCATCTGGGTTGGAATGGGGGTGGGCATGGAGAAGAACCTGGAATGTGGAAGGCGCCTTATATCATTTTTGCGCGCCGGCCCGTCCGGGTTTGCGTCGCGCCGGGGCTTTGCGGCATCATTCCCGGCACTTTCTGCAAAAAAATAAACGCGGGAGAATCCGATGGAATATCGCCAACTGGGTGCCAGCGCACTGAAAGTATCGCCCTTGTGCCTGGGCACGATGATGTTCGGTGACCGCACCGATGAAAAGGAAGCGCAGCGTATCATGGGCGCGTCGTACGACGCCGGCGTCAATTTCATCGATACCGCGGATGTGTACACCAAAGGCGAATCTGAACGTATGGTCGGAAGGCTCATCGCGTCCAATCGCGATCACTGGGTGCTGGCCACCAAGGGCGGCAATGCCATGGGCCCGGGACCGAACCAGAGCGGGCTCGGGCGCAAATGGCTCATGCAGGCCATCGATGCGAGCCTGCAACGACTGGGCAGCGACTACGTCGATATCTACTACCTGCATCGCGATTTCGAGGATGCTTCCCTGGAGGAAACGGTGGGTACACTGGGCGACATCATTCGCGCGGGTAAGGCCCGCTATTTCGGGTTGTCCAACTTTCGCGGCTGGCGCATCGCCGAAGTCATGCGCCTGTGCCGTGAGTTGAACGTCCCGCAGCCCGTCGTGTGTCAGCCTTATTACAACGCAATGAACCGCCAGCCCGAAGTGGAAATATTGCCCGCCTGCCGTTACTACGGCATCGGCGTGGTGCCCTACAGCCCGCTGGCGCGCGGCGTACTGACGGGCAAGTACAAGCCCAATGAAGCGGCCCCCGAGGGCACGCGCGCGGGACGCGCCGACAAGCGCATGATGGAAACCGAATTTCGCAAGGAGTCACTCGCCATCGCGCAGAAGATCCGGATCTTTGCCGAGAGAAAAGGCACGACAGCAGGGCATTTCGCCATCAACTGGGTGCTCAACAACGCGATCGTGACTAGCGTCATCGGTGGGCCACGCACGCTGGAGCAATGGCAGGATTACCTGAAGGCGCTCGAATTCAGGTTCGAACCCAAGGGCGAGGCGCTCGTGGATTCCCTGGTCGCGATCGGACATCCTTCGACGCCGGGCTACAACGATCCGCAGTATCCGCTGAACGGTCGTGTTCCGCGCGTGAGCTGAACCATGGATCCCGCTGCAGTTGCACTCGTCACGGGCGGCTCGCGCGGCATCGGACGCGCGATCGTCGTCATGCTGGCGCGCAGCGGCTACCGTGTCATGTTTACCTATGCGAATCGTGCGGCCGACGCGGCCGCCGTGGAGGAGCAAGTCAGGAACGCAGGCGGCGAGGCGAAAAGCCTGCGCGCCGATGTGGCCGACGCCAAAGCCGCGGCCGGCGTCGTGCAATCCACGCTGGCCGCGTACGGGCGCATCGACGTGCTCGTGAACAACGCGGGCACGCATTTGCCCGGCGTGGACATCGCCGATACCACGCCCGAACAGTGGGATCGCGTGCTGCGCGTAAATCTCTACGGCACATTTCACATGGTTCAGGCCGTCTTGCCGCACATGCGTGCGCGCAAGAGCGGCAATATCGTGAACCTGTCATCGAACATCACCAATCGGTTTCCCGCGCAGAACTGCGTCTATACCGTCTCCAAGGTGGGCGTCGAAGCCCTCACGCGCATCCTGTCGAAAGAGGAAGGCCGCAACGGCATCCGCGTAAACGCCATCGGGCCGGGTCCGATCCGCACCGACATGCTGGAAGAAACCATGGTCAAGATCGGCCCCGAACGCGCCGACGCGTTCGTCAAATCGGTGCCACTCGG